>CAZQDF010000001.1:0-29801 GCA_964592065.1 uncultured Dehalococcoidales bacterium
GATGGCAAGTATTTTGCATTAGCACCAGTTATGAACAGTACGCTTTATCTATAACACAAAGGCTGAGCATACCCAGTGAAAATATAGCTTGCACCTCTTTCCCCCTAGATTTAATTTGTCAGTTGCTAAGTGAAAACGATTTCGCCTTGCTAAAGCAAGCAGAAGAAGAATTTGCAACCCTAAGTGATGATGCCAGGATAAAACAAACCCTGGACCGCTTTTATTGGCAAGAATTGCTCAAGACAAGCTCGGGAAGAATCATGACACAAGTGAAGCCTGTAGGCGGGAAACGGAAAGTGGAGGCATTGGAATATTTCGCCACCAGAGTAGGGAAGCCGCTTTCCCAATGGGTAGCAGTGGGAGATAGCATCACGGATTTTAAAATGCTCCAAGCGGTGAATAGAGTCGGCGGTTTAGCCGTTGCTTTCAATGCTAATGAGTATGCTCTGCCTTACTCCACCATGGGCTTGGCATCTACAGAGTTATACGATTTATGGACAGCTTTAGAAGTTTGGGAAAGGGGTGGGCGGGAGGCAACGGAGAAAGTAATTAAGAGTAGGGAGAAAACTGGTGGCAGTGGTGATAGAGGCTACTTCCATTGGCTAGCTGGAATTCAAGACATAACTCGCCCACTGGAGAGCCATAAAAGGATAAGGCGCTTGGTCAGAGAAGAAGCAGCCAAATTGGGCTAATGTATATTCTCTAATCTCGCCTCTTAGTGCCGTTAATCAGCCACACCACTGTGGCAATAAGGATTACAGAAATGATGACAACAGTAATCAAGCCTGCTTTGCTTAAGCCCAAAAAGTTTGACGGGCTAGCTGTGTTCAGTGTCAGGACTTGGCTAGTAGCTAACAAGGAGTTCACTTCTTTTCTGACTTGGAGAGTATTTCGTCTATAATTCCATATTCCACTGCTTGCTGGGGGTCGAGATAAAAATCTCTGTCGGTATCATGGGCAATCTTCTCCATTGTCTGACCTGTGTGCTTAGCAATGATATTGCGGATTGTTTCCTGCAGCCTCATGATTTCCCGAGCAGCAATTTCAATATCGGCTGCTTGACCTTGAGCACCTCCAACTGCTTGGTGGAGATGTATGGTGGAGTTGGGTAGAGCGTACCTCTTACCTTTAGCTCCAGCGCAAAGAAGCAAAGTGCCCATACTAGCTGCCAAACCAACGCAGATGGTGGATACACCGCAGCGAAGAAGCTGCATAGTATCATAGATAGCCAAGCCAGCACTGATAACGCCGCCAGGACAATGAATATAAAGACTTATATCCTTTTCAGGGTCTTCCCTCTCCAGATAGAGGAGTTGTGCGATAATGAGATTGGCTATCTGGTCATTTATAGGGGTGCCTAAAAAAACGATCCTTTCCTTCAGTAGAAGGGAATATATGTCAAAGACACGCTCGCCACGGGCACCGGTCTCAGTTACCGTGGGAATTATTACTTGAGATTTTACTTCCATTTGGCTCTCCTTCGCTTTATTCCTCTTCATAGCCGCTGGCTATTTGTACTAATTGGGCTATTGTCTTCTCAGTGCGTAAAGATTGTTCGATTGATTCTCTAACTTGGGGCAAGGCAAAGAATTGTTGTATCCTCTCTTTATCCTTGGCATCCTTCATAATTTCCTCTACTCTATTATCTACTTCCGACGAATCAATTTCAACCTTTTCTTCCTCAGCTATCTTATCTAGAACGAGAGCGTGAATAATTCGCTTTTTGGCCATAGGACGCAGTTTCTCCCTATGTTCCTCCTTTGTCTTGTTAGTTCTGTTGAGATAGTCTTGTACCTCCCTGAAACCAAAGCGTTGTGACTCATCTTCAAGAAGCCTATCAATTTCCCTATCTTCCAAAATAGGAGGGTAGTCTACCTCGCTGAGTTCAATAGCAGCATCGAGAACTTTTTGCCTTAGCTTCTGGCGACTCCTCGCCTCAGCTTCAACCTTCAAATCGGCAACCACCTTTTCCTTCATAGCAGCAAGGTTATCATAGCCAATGCTCTGAGCAAATTCATCATCAAGCTGTGGCAAGTCCTTCTCCTTTATTTCAGCAACAGTAACCTTGAAAACGCATTCCTTACCGGCAAGTTCCTTGGTTCTATAGTCGGCGGGAACATTAAGGCTGAAAGCCTTTTCCTTGTTTTTTTCGATACCTGCTAGGTTTTGGTTGAATCCAGGTAGAGGAAAGGTTGATTTTTCACTCACTTCATATACCATATCCTTATGGTTTAGAAATGGCTTACCTTCAATGGTAGCTTCGATATTCATGGTAACCACATCATCAAATTGAACAGGACGGTCTACAGGTGATAATACTGCTTGTTCCTGTCGAATCTGTTCTATAGCTGCTTCGATTTGCTCATCACTGATTTCCACCGGCTCAGGCTCCAACTTTATGCCATGGTAATTGCCAAGCTTAGTTGTAGGCTTGAGGGGCACGATGGCTTTGAGAACCACGGGGGCAGTTTGAGTAATTTCTATCTGTGGCTCAGCAATAGGCTTGATCTCCTGCGATTCAATTGCCTCTTTATAAAGCTGGGGTATTAGACGATCCAAGGCATCTTCCAGTAAAGCGCCTTTGCCTAGATGCTGCTCTAGAATAGCCCTTGGTGCCTTTCCTTTGCGGAAACCAGGTATAGATGCCTTATTAACTAAGCGATGATAAGCTTCACTTAGGGATTTATCTAACTCTTCTGCTTCAGCCTCTATAGTGAGGGCTACTTGGCAATTTTCCATCTTTTCCGTGCTTACTTTCATATCTCACACCCTTTATCATTCTGAGCGTAGCGAAGAATCTCCTCTTTAGTTCCTTCCTATCATAAGGATTCAAAGCTTTGGCTTACTGGGATAACCTTCGCGAAGAATCTCATGCTTCAATTTTAAATTTAGTTCATCAAGCTGGTTCCTATCAACGTATGAGGGACTGTCGAACATCAAGTCAGCAGCATTTTGGTTTTTGGGGAAGGCAATGACCTCCCTGATACTTTGCTCACCAGCGAATAGCATTAGCAATCGGTCTAGTCCTATGGCAATGCCACCATGGGGTGGTGCTCCATATTCCAGCGCTTTTAAAAGGCATCCAAAACGGCTTTCCATTTCCTCTTGGCTATAACCAAGAAGTTCAAATATTTTCTCCTGGAGCTGGCGCTTATGGATTCTGATGCTGCCGCTGCCAAGCTCGCAGCCGTTGCACACAATATCATAATGGCGACCATGAACCTTGGCCAGTTCGGTATCAATCAACAGCATATCTTCCTCCCGCGGTGCAGTAAACGGATGATGCATTGACTCCCAGCGACCTGCCGTCTCACTCCATTCCAACAGAGGGAAATCAACTATGAAGGTAAAAGCGAGTAGCTTAGCATCGGCTAGGCTAAGCCGGCGTGCCATCTCGCGACGCAACTCGTCAAGCGCCCTGTTAGTCACCTCTAGTTTGTCAGCGATGAATAGTAAAAGGTCACCAGACTTTGCCTCGAATCTAGCAGCTATATTTTCCAGTTGAGCTTGAGTCAAGTATTTGGCAGCTGCTGACTTTACCTTATCTAATGCCACAGATTCTCCTGTAAAAGCTATAGTGGTTAACCCTTTAGCTCCGTTGGCTTCAGCCAGATTGATTAATCCATCAAGTTGATGGCGGCTATAATGACCACAACCAGGAACGCATATTCCCTTCACTTTGCCACCCTTCTCAATAACAGAACGGAAAACATCAAAGTTAGTTTGAGCAGCGATATCAGATATATCTTTGAGTTCCAAGCTGAATCTCATATCTGGTTTATCTGTGCCATAGCGCTCTGTTGCTTCCTTGTAGGAGAGGCGTGGGAAAGGCTTTAATACTCGCATTTCTGGTTTAATAATCTCTACAAGCGAGGTGAAAAGCTCCTCCATAAGTTGTAATATGTCCTCTTCTTCTACAAAGCTCATCTCCAGGTCAAGCTGAGTAAATTCAGGTTGGCGATCCGCTCGAAGGTCTTCATCTCTAAAGCAGCGAGCTATCTGGAAATATTTTTCAAAACCAGCTACCATGAGGATTTGTTTGAGTTGTTGTGGAGATTGAGGGAGAGCATAAAACTTGCCTGGGTTGAGGCGGCTAGGTACAAGGTAATCGCGAGCTCCTTCTGGAGTGCTCTTAATCAAAATAGGCGTCTCGATTTCGATAAAGCTTTTGGCATCGAGGAAGGCACGGATAAACTTTATCGCCCTGTGGCGTAAGATGATATTATCTCGTACTCTAGGTCTTCTCAGGTACAGATAGCGACTTTTGAGGCAAAGTGATTCTTCAACTTCCACATCCTCATTTATGTAAAATGGCGGAGTTTCTGAAGGATTAAGGATGACAGCTTTTTTAACTATGACTTCAATATCTCCGGTAGCCAATTTGGAGTTCTCTGTGCCTTTAGGACGGGGAACAATTTCTCCAGTAATCTGAATTACATACTCATTGCGGAGTGAACCAGCTATCTGGTAGGTATCTTGGGATATCTGCGGGTTGAAAACTATTTGGACTACGCCTTCTGTATCTCGTAGGTCAATAAATACCATGCCGCCGTGGTCACGGCGTCGGTGCACCCAACCAGCTAAAGTTGCCTTCTGGCTAACATGTTCTTTTCTCAGTTCACCACAACTATGGGTTTTGAGCAAAAATGGTCTCCCGCTTCGCGTATGTGCTGATTATAGCTTATGGGAAGCTTTCCCTCAATTGCTAACAGTGGGTTTCTTCCTTGGCAACTTAGTTTACTAACAGATATTTCCTAAGAGTCTCCTTTAGTAAAACTAGAGGATGGCTCAGCCTGGCAATACTTAAAGAAGAAGCTTTTCAATTACTTCTCCAGCATTATTGAAGCGACAATTCGGGCTGCTTTTTCAGGCGGAACACGACATTTCTTCGCCCCGTCATCTTCAAGAAACTTCTGCATCTCCTTTGGATCCATGGTGTTATACTCTCTACCCATTATTTTAGGGCGTATATCACCACACATGGTGCTACCAAATTCCTCTTTAAAAGTCTCACAAAATCTCCATACTTTTTCCTTGAGTTTAAACGCCTCTTCCTTTGCTTCGGGAGTGTTGCTTCCGGGATCGTAAGGTTTATTTCTCCCATAGGCTAGCCCTAATGCCATGAGACCCCCAATAATTGCTCCACACGTCTCTTTTCTGCTCACAAGTCCAGGCATGAATGTTGCAGCTTTTAATATATCATCTCCCCCGCCCAGGTTAAATTCTTCTTGCAGGGCAGCCAGTGTACCTTGAGCACAATTGACAAGAAGCTCTTCTTGGTCTCCCCCTTTCTTTGACACTCGGTCAAGAATTTCTTCCTTTGAGCCTTTATTTAGCATCTTGGTTACTCCTCTTTTTCTCCTCATTATTTTTGTGATTTATTGAGATTGCTCTATCTGTAATGACATCATGGCTGCAGCAGTTCCTGAAGAACAGCTAGTACATCTTGCCGAGGCACGCTGCTGTGAATCACCGCCTTGCCCATATCTTCTAAAAGCACCCAACGGATTGCGCCTCCTCTTACCTTTTTATCCAGTTCCATAGCTCTCTCCACATCGGTTAAGTCTATTTTGGAGAAGCTTACAGGTAAATCAAATCTTTGTAATAGGGATTGTTGCTGTTTAACTCTGGCTGGAGATAAAAGACCTAACCTCTGACTAAGCTTACCTGCCCCCACCATGCCAATAGCTACTGCTTCACCATGAAGGAATTGCCTATATTGAGTGGCTGCTTCCAATCCATGGGCAATAGTATGCCCATAGTTCAAAATAATACGTTTCCCCTTCTCCCTCTCATCTTCACTAACAACCTGAGCCTTGAAAGCAGCGCTGCGAGCAATAGCCTGAGTGAGCATATCCGGCTCTAATTCCATTAGCTTAGCAGCGTTGATTTTCAAAAACTTAAAGAACCCTTCATCTAGTATGAGACCATACTTAATCACTTCAGCCCATCCTGAGGTCAGCTCCCGCTGAGACAAAGTGGTAAGAGTCTGACAGTCAACCAAGACAAAGTTAGGCTGATAGAAGGCGCCGATAAGATTTTTCCCCTGAGGGTGGTTAACGCCTACCTTGCCTCCAATGCTGGCATCAACCATAGCTACCAAGCTGGTTGGTAGTTGTATCCAGGGCATGCCTCGCAAGAAAGTGGCAGCTACAAAGCCAGCTAAATCACCCACCATGCCACCACCCAAAGCGATGAGGATGTCATCTCGCTCCGCTCGGTGTTCTACGAGAAAGTCATAGATTCTGTTAGCGAAGTCAATGTTTTTCGTTGTCTCGCCCGGCGGCACAACAAAGGAGTTCACTACGAAGCCGGCATGTTCCACTATTTCTCTAACCTTGCGGCCGTAGAGGGAAAATACAATTTCATCGCTAATTACATTGACCGTACCACATAAGCCCCTCTCTTTTATCTTTTCCCCTAGCTTGTCCAGTAGCCCCCAGCCCACAAAAATAGGATAACTTTGAGTGGTAGTTTTCACCTCGCAGGCAATGTCCTTATCAGTATCATTGCAACCCTTCCCTTTGTCATTGCGGTGAGCCGAAGTCCTGAGTGTAGCGAAGGGGGAGCGTGGCAATCTCGGCGTTAAGTATTCCTGCGATTGCTTCGGCATTTCATGTCTTGCGATGGCGCCCGAATTGTCATTGCGAGCCCTTCGCCTCTTGCCATTCTGAGGGAGAGAAGCGACCGAAGAATCTCGCTCAGGGTAAACTCCGCGAAGCAATCCCCAAGCTCTTGCTACCTCCTCAGCTACCTCACTAATGCTTAAGTCATCGGTGTGAACCGTCCAGTCAACATTGGCATAGTAAGGCTGCCTAGAGGCTTTAAGTTGCTTGATGTGCTCTAGGGGATTGTCCTGAGCTAGAAGAGGGCGAATTTCTGTTTCCGAGCCGTAAGCAGCATCCTGAAATAAGCGTTGATAGATTGTTTCTGGCTTGGCTTCAAGACAAATGATTAAACCACTTTGGGCAAGCAGTTCATAGTTTTGATTATCAACAATAGCACCGCCTCCGATAGCTATGACCGTTTGTTTTTGCTGGCAAGCTTTCTTAATCATGTGCCGCTCCAGCTCCCTGAATTTTGCCTCCCCCTCCTGCTGAAAAATTTCACTAATTGGCTTGCCAGCTTGTTTAACTATCTCTTCGTCAGTATCAATGAAATCCCAGTTTAACCTCCGGGCTACCTCTCTGCCTACAAAAGATTTGCCAGTAGCAGAAAAACCTGCCAGGATGATATTAGCTATTCGTTTGCTCATTGTTCATAAATACCCTCGGTCAGTATATTGGAAAAGCCAGACTGGAGCAAGAGTCGCCAGCTCTAGCCTTGCTTTAAGTGAAAGCCTTTCCAAGACCTACTAAGAATACCTTCAAAAAGAGTATAATAAATCCATCAAAAGGATTGGATAAGGTAGACTCAAGGCAGGAGGTAAGCTGAGAGATGAAACGATGTTCTGTATTAGCTGCCATCCTTTGCATTCTGGCATTGCTCCTAGTCAGTTGTACTGGAGCACCACCATATTCCCCACCCGAGGTAATAAGTGCTCCTAGCACACCCAATGGACCTTCCACTGGAAGTATCACTCAGGTCTCGGCTTACATTACAGGAGGGGCAACCTCAAGTTTAAGACATAGCGTTCAGTATCGCTTCAATTGGGGAGACGGAAGCTATTCCGACTGGTCATCGTCAACCAGCGCCTCTCATTCTTGGTCGTCCCCTGGCAAGTACATGGTTGAAGCTCAGGCTAGGTCTTCTGTTAACTCCGGCATCCTTTAGAGTTGGTCTAGCAGCAAAAGCGTGACTATCAATCCACCCAAGACAATAATCATAAAGTATTCGGTAACCATAACAAATGAAAGAGAGTCATGGCTAGGATGGACTATGAAGGCTGATCCAGGTTATACCTACTTAGTGGTGAGTTTAGATATTGAAAACGATGGTTATGATTCATTTACCACGAATCCGCTTCGCTTTTGTGCGATAGTAAACAAAGTGAAATATGACGCAGGCTTCTATTATCCACAGAAAGACGAGCTAAAAATGGTGGATTTACTGGACGGGGGGAAAATATCTGGGAAAATAGCACTTGAGATACCTGAAGATGTGCTCAGTGCTGGCTACCAACTTGGATACAGGCTGGGGACTTGGGAGCCTTACAATATAAAATGGGTCGAAAATAATCTTAGCTGACCTAGGCTAGAGGAGGCTAGATATGCATCAAGCTGAGAACAAAGATATTTGGTATAACTGTGAGTTCTGCACGAGAAGATTCAAATCTGGTAAGGAGAGGACTGGCCAAAAGCTTTGTCGAAACTGTATTGAGCTAAGGAGACTAATACGCACTTGGGTTAAGGACGGAGTGTGGGTTAAGGAGGCGGAAGAGCCACAGCCATAACAAAGCGAAGGAGGTACGAACTCTGAATCAAAGAGGGTATATATGAATCTAACGCATGAACAATTTACCAAAGAGTTACCAAAGTGGTATCACAAGTGGAGGAGAGATAATACAAATTACTTTCCCGTAGAGAGACGCCTTACTAAGAAAGCTTACACTTTAGGTTACCTTGAGATAGGTGACTTGGTCGACATTACGCGTGTCCTGGGCAATCCCTTTAATATAGCTAATAGGGTTCGCAAGGCAAATACTGAAGACGAAATAAAGGAAAACACAGGGGAGGCTATTCAGCATCTTAGCAACCCAGCGAGGGCTCTTACTGATATGAAAAGCATTAGACAGTGGGGACGAACATACGCAAGTAAAACCTTAAGGTGTATTTGCCCATCTGATTATGGGGCACTGGATAGCAAGCTAATTCATGGCATAAATTCAAACTATCTGTCCTCAAGAGACGAAGTGGAGCGATATTGCCAGTTTCTTGATTTCTGCCAACAGATTTGGCAGATGGTTTCAGTGCCTGGACCAAGAGAAAATGGAGCGTGGTTTTTGGCTGATATAGAAATTGCACTTTTTCAGTTTGTGTGGGATGGCGGTAAGATTGTATAAGCGTTTCCTGCTGCGTACTTATACAACCTATACACAAGAGAAATAGTCTAACTATAGAACCTTAAGAAAAGAATGCTTAGCAACATAATTATTGATGATAAGATCCTAAAATGGTTAATTAAAGCCTAAGAGATTACACTGTTACAGCTACTTCTGCCAACTCTACATCTTCAGGTATAGCGAGCCCGTCTTTCTGCAAAGACTCCAAATAGCCTTGTATAGCCTCTTTAGCATGCTCCAGAGCTTCTTCCTTCGTTCGCCCTTGGGTAACACACCCAGGCAAAGCTGGCACAATCACTGTATAGTATCCTTCGTTGTATTCCAGAAACACTTTATAACTTGTCATCTTAACCCTCAAAGTAGCTTCACGAACTCTTCAACACTTAGACCAGCTTGTTCCAATATGCTCTCAAGGGTCTTAGGCGCTAGAGTTTCCCCAGCATGTATCGGAATGGTCACCCTTCTCCCTGGAAAATTTGGGTGCTTGTAATAAAAGTGAGATCCCTTTGAGTGATGAAGATACCAGCCCGCTCTTAATAATGCTCGCTCTACCTCCTTCCCTGTGATCCTTGGTAGTTTCACTCCCTAGTTTACTCTAATCCTTACATATTGACAATTGATAATTATGATAGTTTGCTGAGGTCTCCTTTAGATTATCGCCAGCGAATTTCTCTAACATGGCATCGGCTAAGACAATAGCTAACATTGCCTCGCCAATCACCCCAGCAGCGGGGACAACGCAAACATCGCTGCGCTCATAATGGGCTTGGGCTGCTTCGCCACTACGCAAATCTATGGAGGGCAAGGGCTTAGCTAGAGTAGCAATAGGTTTGACCGCGGCCCTGATTACAATGGGTTCTCCATTGCTTATGCCGCCCTCGATGCCGCCAGCGCGGTTAGTGGCGTGGCGCCAGGGGAAAGGTTGCTTTGAGGGATTGGGGCCAATAATATCCTGGGCTTGTGAACCTTTGAGCTTGGCCAAACTAAATCCATCACCTACTTCTACTCCTTTAATAGCGTTGATGCTCATTATTGCCTGAGCAATTCTGCCGTCGAGGCGGTCATCCCAGCTAACATGGCTGCCCAAACCTATAGGCACTCCATTGGCGATTACCTCAAAGATGCCACCTAGTGTATCTCCACTAGCTTTAGCTTCATCAATAGCTGTTATCATCTCCTTTCCCATCCCGGCATCAGCACAGCGAACTGGAGAAGCTTCTACCTGCTGCCAATTTAGAGAGATTGCTTCGCGGAGACTGTCCTGAGTGGGATTCTTCAGCCGATTCTCTCCCTCAGAAGGATAAGAGGCGAAGGACTGGCAGCTAACAGGCCCGATTGATATAGTATGGCTGTGAATAGCAATGCCAAACTCCTTAAGAAATCTCTTGGCTACAGCTCCAGCGGCTACCCTGGCTGCTGTTTCCCTGGCGCTGGCTCTTTCTATTATCGGTCTAATGTCTTTGAGTCCATATTTAGTTACACCAGCTAGGTCGGCGTGTCCCGGGCGTGGACGAGTTATGGGTTCAGTTTCCTTCTCTAGCAAGGTGACACTCATCTCCTCCAGCCAGTTTTGCCAGTCCCGGTTGGGGATAAAGAGAGCAATAGGGCTGCCTATAGTAAGTCCATAGCGGACTCCGGAAACGATTTCAGCTTTGTCTTGTTCTATCTTCATGCGAGAGCCGCGGCCATAGCCTCCCTGGCGACGCTTTAACTCTCTATTGATGTGTTCCGCTTCCAAGGGGAGGCCAGCTACCATCCCTTCGGCTACGGCTATTAACCCCTTCCCGTGGGATTCTCCGGCGGTTAAAAAGCGAAAATGTCCCATTAGCTTTGATATAAATATTGAGGCTGAGGATAAGTGGGGCTTAATGTCTCTAGCAAAACTATATCCTGTCCGCTTAACCCTAGCAATTTCATCTGGATGACGCTGACCAACTCTCTCAGGTCCAGCCCTAGAATCGATTCTAACAGAGATGGACGCTTAAGCTTATAATATTCCACTTTAGGAGTTGCAATGTTGGCTAGTTGTGCTGCCAAATCTATGGCTGTGTTCAGCCCTCCTAGTTCATCAACCAAGCCTAATTCCTTGGCTTGATTGCCAGTGTACAGTTGCCCTGTGGCTAAGCTCCTGACTTGCTCCTTGCTTAGTCTCCTGCCTTCTGCCACAACCTCGATGAATTGCTTATAGTATTCATCGGTCATTTGCTGCATGATTTCCTTCTCGTCAAGAGTTAGTTCTCTTAATCCTGAATACATATCTTTATATTTGCCACCTTTGAAGGTTTGCATTTCAATCCCCAGCTTCTCGTAAAGTCCCTCAACGTTAGGTATTTGAGAAATAACACCGATGCTCCCAGTCAATGTGCCGGGAAGGGCTACAATCTTATCTGCCTTGGCTGAGATGTAATAGCCTCCGGAGGCAGCCATGGTTTCCATACTTACCACGATGGGCTTTGTCTGCGTAACCTTTTCCATTTCCTCTAAAATTTCTTGGCAAGGTGCCACTGCTCCGCCAGGGCTCTCTATGCGAAGGACAATTGCCTTTACTGCCATGTCCTTCTCTGCTCTATCCAGTTGCTCCTTTACCAGTTCTGGTGTAATGGTAGAGCCAAAAAATATATAAGTGCCCTCGGTTGCGATAGTCCCGCTAAGAGGAATCACAGCAACTTTATTCCCAGCTTCTATTGGCATACAACTGGTGGGAATTACTATCGCAACTAGCAATAATATGGCTAAACCAATAACTACTATTTTCCCCTTCATCCTCCTCCTTTTAGCAATATTTGTTCGGCCTTGTAAAACATTATGTCAACTGGAGGCTTTTTCCCCGTCCATAACTCAAAAGAGGCAACGCCCTGATATACTAGCATAGCTAGACCCCTAAGTATATTAGCTCCTACATTTCGTGCTAACTGTAACAAAGGCGTTTCCCAAGGGTTATATACTAAATCGCAGACTAAGGCATTTTGGGGAATCAGTTCAGCACTTAGAGGTGACTGCCCTGCCTGAGAACTGTATTTCATTCCGATAGTAGTGCAGTTGACTATAAGATGGCAGTGTTCTAAAGTCTCGCCTGAGTATAAACTCTGCCAGGGCAAAGCGGTGACCTTACTTTTTAATTCTTCTGGGCTTGCTGAAGAGTCTTTAACATAGCGATTTATGCTATCTGCCAATGTCGCGGCTCTCTCTAAAGTCCGATTGATAATAAGAAGCGAGCTCGCTTTCTCCTTCACCAAAGCAAAGCTAACTGCCTTGGCTACCCCGCCAGCACCCAAGATTACCGCCCGCTTACCTTCTGGCTCAAAGCGCCCATCTTTATATAACGCCTCAATAAAGCCATAGCTGTCAGTGTTGAAACCCAGGAGTCTATTATCCCTTTTGACTATAGTGTTGACTGCCCCAATCGAACTTGCCAGGTCATCAACTTCGTCTAATAAAGGCAAGACTGTTTCTTTATATGGAACGGTGACGTTGGCTCCAAGGCTTTGAGGTTTTCTTAAGTTATCTACTGCACCTTGAAGCTTTTCCGGGCTTGTTTCCCAAGCTTCATAATGAATGTCAAGGTGGTAGTAATCCAAGGCGGCTTGCTGGAAATAAGGGGAGATGGAATGCTTGATGGGGTAACCAATGAGACCAATGAACTTTGGCATTTTAACACCTCAAGCTATCCAGAAAACCTTGGAGGATAAAAGCAGCTGCTACAGCATCTCGGTGCTGTTTCCGTTTATTTCTTTTTGTGCCAGCTTCAGCCATTAATCGCTCAGCAGCTATGGTGGATAACCGCTCATCCCATAATTGTATGTTGACCTGGTTGAGGCCACTTCGCTTTGCTCGAGATGACAATTTCTCAGCAAAAGATGTTACTTTGTTAGCTTGCTGGCCAAGATGACCATTTAAAGAGTAGGGCAACCCGACTACAACGCATTCTGCTTCGTATTCTTTAATGAGCTTGAGAATGGCATCTAGGGTTGCTTCTTCATCCCTACCGCCAATAACAGCTAGAGGGATAGCTAGAATGCCTTGCGGATCACTTACTGCTACTCCAGTTCTTTTATCTCCGATATCTAGCCCTAAGCTGCGCATTTTTATTCTTACACCCCTCGCTAGATAATGAGTGGGGTGGATGGAAGCTCTCCTTTTAATCCTCTTCCGTTGAAGTGGAGGAGATTTGCTTTGCAATGACACTTTTAACTGAGATTAAGGCCTCATTAAGCTTAGCGATATCTTTGCCGCCTGCCTGAGCCATGGTTGCCTTGCCGCCGCCGCCACCGCCAGTGACTTTTGCTACCTCTCTGATAATGTCGCCGGCATGAAATCCTTTGGCTGCTAAGTCAGGGGTTACCATGGCCACGAAGTTGGGCTTGTTATCGTAAACTGTAGCCAAAACTACTATAGCGCTCTTTAACTTGTCCCGCAATATATCGCCCATTTCTCTAAGGATAAGTATAGTTAGTGGCGGCACCTTAGCTGCTAAGACTGTTACACCATCCACCTTCTCAACTTGCTCGAGTAAGGATTCTGCTACTTTCCTCGATAGCTCCCTTTCCAAGCAAAGCGTGCGTCTGTGCTCTGTTTCCAGTTCACTAAGCAAGGTTTTTACCTTGTCATGGGTTTCCTCGAGTGGACTCTCTACCTCCTTAGCTATATTTTGTAAGGCTGAGAGACGTTCTTCAACCAAAGATTCCGCAGCTCGTCCGGTCACCGCTTGAATGCGGCGTAATCCGGTACCAATACTGCTTTCATTGGTTATAAAGAAGAGGCCAATTTCACCTGTTGACTTGACATGGGTGCCTCCACAAAGCTCCTTGCTTATCGGAGGCTCGCCAATTTCGATTACCCGAACCATTTCTCCATATTTCTCTTCAAAAAAGGCGAGAGCACCTTCAGCAATAGCTTGCCCATAAGGGATGTCTTTTTTTGCTTTCACTGGCAAGTTTTGTCGCACCTTTTCATTAACCCGTCTCTGAACCTCCATGAGCTGCTCTTCGGTTATGGCTGCTAAGTGTGAAAAATCAAATCTGAGCCTTTCTGGCTCTACCAACGAACCTCTCTGTTGAACACGACTACCCAATACTTGTCTCAAAGCAAGCTGAAGGAGATGGGTAGCGGTGTGGTTGCGGGCGATGTCGAGACGGCGAGCAGCATCAATTTTCGCCTCTACTTCATCGCCAACGGATATACGGCCATTAACAACTTGACCCAAATGAACAATGGCTCCAGCAGCAAGGTTGCCAAACGGCGACCAAACAGTTCTAGCAATATCAGCCCAGCCAGAATGACAAGTTATCCTACCGAGATCACCCACCTGTCCTCCCATCTCAGCATAAAATGGCGTCTTATCCAGCACAATGGCAACCAATTTCCCTTCTTCTACCAGAGACACCGCAATACCTGAGTCTTGATCTAACAAGTAGCTAATTTTAGAGCGGCTCTCTAAGCTATCATAACCAGTAAACTCAGTCGGCTCAGGTATGTATTCAACTCTAGCTCCCTCATGCCCAGTGGCTCTGTCTGAGGCAGTAACAAACCTATGTCCTGCCCTCGCCCTTTCTCGCTGTTTTTCCATCTCAGCCTGGAAACTCTCCCAATCTATGGATAAATCTCGTTCCCTAGCGATCTCAGCAGTTAGTTCTTGAAGAAAGCCATAAGTATCATGAAGTATAAACACCTCAAAGCCTGTCAACTCATTAGCAACTGAATCAAGATCATCTTCTAGCCTTTCTAAGCCTTCCCTCAGGCTTCGCTTAAGAGCGTCAAAGGCATCGGGGAGCTTAAATGGATCGTATCCAGACACAATTCCCTTTAGATCTGTCAAATCTTTCTCCACTGGTTGTAGGCTTTCCACAACAGCATCTCTATATCCTATACCTAGTACATGCTTCCATGCCTTACAATCTCGAAGAAAGTGATCTATGGCAGCATCGAGCTTGTGCGTAAGATCAATAATATCTTTTTGGGATATTGCTTTTTCAAATGCCTTCTTGAAAATAGGGAGGTAACCTACCAATTCCTCTCGCATCCTAAAAAGGGTTTGTTCCAAGATACCCATCCCAATTGGGAGTGTTTGCTGGAATTTCTCCTCCTCGACTTCGACTACCTGTCTAATCAAGTCTCTATTGGCTGTTAGCTCAGGGTATATGTCGCTCATTTGGGAGATAACCACCTCAGTAATTTGGCTGAGGAAAGGCTTATCCAAGCCCAGCCTTTTCCCATAAACCGAGGCACGCTTGAGTATTCGCTGCAGAACATAGCCCCTTCCTTCGTTGGAAGGCATAACACCATCGGCAATAAGGAAGACAATGCCGCGCCCATGCTCAGCGATAATTCTGATGGCCCGATCGGTATTTTCATCCTCGCCGTAATTTCTATTGACTAGCTGACAAATCTGTTTTACTAAGGGCGAGAAAAGCTCTGTTTCATAAGGGGAGGGTTTGCCTTGAGTAGCTGCGGCAGTCCTCTCCAGTCCCATCCCGGTATCAATATTCGGTTTGGGTAAAGGAGTGCGTTGCCCGTTGCTATCTTGATTATATTGAGTAAATACCAGGTTCCATATTTCAGAGAAGCGACCACACTCGCAATTAGGTTTACATTCAGGCCTACCGCAGCCAAATTCCTCGCCCAAGTCATAATGGATTTCACTGCAAGGACCACAGGGGCCTGAATCGCCAACCGGACCCCAGAAGTTATCCTCCTCACCAAATCTCAATATCTTTTGAGAGGGAACACCCACTTCCTGCCAATAAGTGAAGGCCTCGTCGTCATCAAGGTAGATAGTTATCCAGAGCCGCTCCTTGGGCAGCTTCAGATACTTAGTAACGAATTCCCAGGCCCAAGAAATAGCTTCCTTCTTAAAGTAATCACCCACGCTGAAGTTTCCCAGCATCTCAAAAAAGGTAAGGTGCTTGCTATCACCAACTGAATCTATATCAGTAGCGCGAAAGCATTTCTGGCAGGAGGCCAACCTTGGGCTGGGGGGCGCTTCCAACCCCAAGAAATAAGGCTTAATCTGTACCATGCCGGCACTGGTTAATAACAAAGTGGGGTCTTTATAGGGAATCAAAGATGAGCTAGGGAGAACTTTATGTCCTCTGTCCTGGAAAAACTCCAGAAAGGCCTGTCTAATTTCGTCACCAGTCACTTTTGGTCGTCTCTTCTGTTTTCAAGCAATACCGGTTTAGCTATCAATTGATGCCCGACTTCGACTATGCTAGCATAAACCTTGCCATCGGGCAAAGAGCTTTGCTGAACGCAATAATTTCGCCAGGGGTAGTATGGTTGATTGGCTTATGAGATGACGCCGACCCACTCGTGCGCTGCTACTAGGGTCACCTCTCTTACTTTCCCGGTGCATTACCGAAGTATACCTTGGTGTGAGGCCAGGGTATCTCTATGCCTTCAGCATCAAAGGCCCTTTTCAGGCGAAGTCTCAACTCACCCATCACCGCCCATTGCTCGATGGGTTTGACATCACCCAAGATCTTGACCTCTATCCCGGAGTCGCCCAGGTCATTCACCCTCAGTACCTGGGGCGCAGTTTTAATCACCTTGCGCCATTGCTCATCCGCAGCCAGCTCCTGGCCTACACGGTTTATTACACTTATGGCGTGGTCAAGGTCGGTACCATAGGACACTGAGACATTAAGATTAACCCTGGCGAAGTGTCTGGTATAGTTGCTGGCTATCCTAATCTCGCCATTGGGGACATGGTGGACTATCCCGTCCAAGTCACGGAGCACCGTCTTCCTTAGATGAACCTCCTCTACCAGCCCAGTGACGTCGGCTATTCTGGCTACATCTCCAACCCTGTACTGGTTTTCTGCGATTATGAAGATGCCAGCAATAACATCCCTTATCAGGTACTGAGCGCCGAAGCCGATGGCTATTCCAGCAATGCCGAAACCAGCCAGGATTGGGGCAACAGGGATATTTACTTCAGATAGGACCATCAGTATGACAACTATGGCGATAAATATCCGCCCTACCCCGGTCAAGACACCTATAAGCGTCTCTCTCCTTTTCTTAATTCCCTCCTTGCTTTCGCCCCTGATTGTGACCATGGTACGGCCTATTAGGAGGGGGAGAAACTTTCTCAAAGCGAACCATAGCACAATCCCCACCACCAATATGATGAGAATGCGAATGCCATGTTCAATCAGCCAGCTAACTACAGTGGCCCAACTCAATTGGAACATATGCAACCTCCATGCTCCGCACTTTCTGCAGAGGCTAAACTGACATTATTTTAAACATTTATTCAGTGCGCTGTATAGTCATCGGAGACGCTGGGGTAAACCTAGCTATCAGTTTGCCCTGCCTCTCTTAAGCTTCTGCGAGGATACATTGACTCGGCGGGTACTCGACCATTTACATTTTCCAGCGTATACCCTTCCTTGGCTTTAAGTGTGGCAGGAACTTGCACCTAAACACCCGTGTTAATGTTTTACTTGTATGGCCTTATACCAGGGTTTGCTTCGTTAAGACGCTTTTAAGAGTAGAATGGACGACTAGTGCCGAGAAATCTATGAGTAATGGGGCACGAGTATCCTAGGTCCGAGTCCGACAGCTGCTAAGCTCAGTTACGAGAAGCTCGACAGCTAGCTGGTCGTTATATTTACCAGTTTTGATAGCCAAGTCTGCTTCCAAGAGCTTGCCATACGCTTCTCTTACCTGCTCTAAGTTGTACAGTTTGGCTTGATTAAGTGTCTTATCGAGGCTGTAGTCTGCCAAGCCCAGCTTAGCTTGAACTTGCTGGCGGGACAGGTCACCTAGCTCTTTGCCTAGTGCTATTAAACGGAATTGCCTGGTAATCATAGTTATGATATAAGTTGGCGAAGCACCCGCCTGATACAGTTGATGCAATAACCTCGGGGCTGTCTTAGCCTGACCTTCAAGGATTGCATCTACCAAGGGAAAGATGCTAGCTTCCTGAACATGGCTTACCAGTTGCCTAACATCGTCTTCATCGATAGTGCGTTCTTGGGTATAAAGAAGAAGCTTCTGGATTTCACTATTCAATGCCCATAAATTCCCCCCGATAAGTTCAGCTAGTAAATCAATGGCCTGGAAAGTGATACTGCCTTTTTCGTTGATTACTCGCTGTTGAATCCAAGTTTTCAGCCTCTTACCTCGCAGCAAAGGGAATGCCTCTACCTTAGCTATTGGGGAAAGATTCTTCAAGAGCGGATTATTCCCACTTATTTTGCCGTCAATTAGTACTAGCACGGTGGTTTCTGGTATTTGCTTGATATAAGAAGCCATTTCCTGCCACTTTCCTAGCTTGTTTGCAGATTTGGTATTGCTTTTGCTAAATCTTGATTTCCTTTGTCCTGACTCAAATCGTCCTAGCAAGCCTTTGACTGTAACCAAACGCTGTGACGATAAGAAGGGGACGATGTCACAGTTGCTCCTAAGCTCATTCAGGGTTAAATGCTCACCATCTAGCTTGATGGTGTTAACCGCTAGCATTTCTGAATTGCCTAAGTCAGTTTTAATTCTCTCTATGGTTTGGTAAAGAGAGAAATCATCTTGGCCATGAAGAATATAGAGCATTTCTTGGTATTGTACCACAACACCATTTGGTAAGAGTCTTATCTAATTCACAAGTTAAGGTCTTGGAAGTTACATGCTCACTTTGCACTTTTAGCTGTCCTGTGCCTTTTCCAGCCTAATATTGTCAGCAAATCTCCTACGACTGTATCCCTCGCTGTCTCATGCCTTAGAGGCAAATCGGGGTTAATACGATAGGTGTTGCTCCTGCCCACCTTTCTGCGCTTTAAGTAACCTGCGGCTTCCAGGTCCGAGATTGTTTTGTGGACGGTTCTCTCTGTAAGGCCCAGGGTCAAGGCAATGTCGCGAGTGGTGCTGCGCTGATGCCTGGAGATATGGCTCAGGACCATGCCATGACTGGTAATAAAAGTCCACTCTCCCATTTTATTCAGTTCTCCTCAAAAAAAATGAAATTTTATCTTAAAACCTCGTAAAACCACTTGACAAAATTGATGGTAGCAGTATAATTATTCTAGAAAACTAATTCATAATTATTATCTCACATTATATATTGCAGTAATTATAATAACAATAGCATAGCAAATTATTGAATATTGGTAAAGTGCTTAAACGTAAACGTTATTTCAGCTATATCACTCAAACCTCTTGTGATTACTTAGCAAACAGTCACAGGAGAAAATTGTTTAAGGTTGCAAACATGGATACTTGCCAAATCGAGTCCTGTAAAAAAGGAGGTGAGAAGCATGCAGAAGAAACCTAGTGCTCCTAAGCCAGGTGCCCCTAGGCCCAAGTAGTTGAGTTATAAGGGTAGGTAAAGCGAAGGGGAGTTTCCCCGTAAGGGGTGGCTCCCCTTCGCTTTTGGCTTCGGAGGCAAGGCACAGAGTTTATCACGTAAGCGAGCTTAGTAACTAAGTCAAGATGGAGATAGCAAATTTTTATTTGAAGAACATCAGCCCTGCACTTCATGTTACCCGTGGTATAAAACCTTATAATTTGGAGGAGGGAGCCACCTCGCTATTGAGTCCCTGGGGCCTAACGAGCCAGATGGCCACGAAGTGCAAAACCAAATTATGCTATAGTTATATCCATGAAGATTGCCATTATTGGACTGCCCAAGAGTGGTAAAACAACCGTCTTTAATGCCTTAACCAGAGGCAGGGCTGAGGTCGCTGCTTATGCCTCGTCTTTAGCCCCAAATGTAGGCGTGGCCAAGGTATCTGATTCTCGATTGGTAGCACTAGAGAACATATTCCATCCTAAAAAGGTTGTTCCTGCGGAAGTAAGCTATGTAGATATTGCAGGGTCAGTTAAGGCTTTTTTTAAAGAGGGTATAGGAGGGGAATTCCTGAGCTATCTAACTGCTGCTGATGCTTTGCTTCAAGTAGTCCGGACCTTTCAAGATGAAAACCTTCCCCATCCTGAAGGAAGTATAGATCCTAAACGGGATATAGCTACTTTGGACTTAGAGCTTACCTTCTCCGATTTAAATATTATTGAGAGAAGACTTGACAGGCTGGAGGTAAGCTTAAAAGCTGCTAAAGCAGCGGAGCGTGGACAGTATTTGAAGGAACAAATACTGTTGCAGAAGATTAAAACAGAATTGGAAAAAGATATACCGATAAGGCAGCAAGAGCTCAGTAAGGATGAACTCGGGGCATTGTCTAATTACCAGTTTCTTACGGCTAAACCTGTACTAGTTGTGCTTAATATCGGAGAAGAACTATTACCACAGGCTTCACAATTGGGAGATGAGATAAGCTCCCTCTATCCTCGATTTGCTGTTGTAGCTCTTTGTGGAAAGCTCGAGATGGAGTTAGCTCAGTTTAGCGATGCTGAGGCCAAGGAATTCCGTGAATCTATGGGGCTAACTGAGCCAATGCTCGACCAGGTTATTGGCCTTTCTTATCATCTTTTGGGGCTAATTTCATTTTTCACCACAGCCTCCGCTGAATTGAAAGCATGGACTATCCCCAGCGGTATGATGGCACCGGGGGCGGCGGGGAAGGTCCATTCTGATATGGAAAAAGGATTTATCCGAGCTGAGACGATCAGCTATGCTGATTTGGAGAGCTGTGGGAATTTATGCGAGGCACGGAAAAAAGGCCTGCTTAGAACAGAAGGCAGGAATTATGTCATCCAGGATGGAGATATAATTACCTTTCTATTTCACGTTTGAATTAAGCACTCCAAGCTCATTGCTTTAAGCTGTGGTCTTACTTAGCCTGCCTTACTCCAAGAAAGCTTTTGGTATGGCCCTGCAACCCCATTCTCTAGTGTTTGATCTTCAAGGTCACTATCTCAAAGGGTTTCACTTTCATTGTTAGCCTATTGCGATTTGGCTTCAGCTCATATTCCTCTCGCTCCAGCAAATCGGAAACTGTTGCCCTTTCGATATTACGGAATAGCTCGATTTCAGCCGTGGTTTCCTCTCCTTTAGTTTCAAAGAACCTTAATATTACCTCATCGCTGCCCTCAGCCTTCTTAAGGGCTGACAGGATAAGGTTATTCGGTGAAATCTTGAGGAAGGAAAATTCTGGGGGCAAATTGCCTTTAGAATTAGTTTGAGTGCAAAGAGGTTGGTGGTGATATTCTTGGCCATGCTTATATGCTTCAGATTGCCTCCAATCACCCTCATGATGCTGCAAGGCATATTCAAAAGTGTAATCTCTATTGAGCTCCAAAGCATCTGGAGTTGGGATTAGAGGCCCAGCGTCCCCATCGGTAGAAAGAGCACCAACACTCCGCAAAAGTGTTAAGTAAACCTGACTACCCCTTATCTCAGTTGCCGGGATACCCTTGTTCATAAAAGTTATTCCTCTCGTTCCATCGCCATAACAGAACCAGGATAGAAAATTGGGAATTCCGGCTGGTGTCCCCGTCCTTTCCAAGGATGCAAATAACTCTGTAGGCTCAGGAACAACACCAAATTGGGTCTCACGAAAATAAACCATTCTCTCCTTAAATGTATCGAATTTAACCCTAAGCCTTATATTTGGATATCTACTATTGACTTTGGTTGTAAACTCGACCCTGGGAAGGTCCCGATAAATAGTAACCTCTTTTATAACATCTAAAACCCTGTGTTTATAAAACTTAGTTTCAAACTTCTCGAACATTCGATAAGGCCATCTGAGACAATAATATCCCTCTTTTAGGATTATTTTCGATTTTAGCGGACCATTTTCTACCTTGAAGCTATCGGGCTTAAAAGTTCCATAATAAATCCCCTCTCCACTCTCATTTTTTATCAGTTCAAAGAACATGTGCCGATGATAATACAAGTCGCCAACCTCGTTCTCAATATTCAGTTCATTCCCTTTAACTAAAAGCTTTCCTTTTTTATCGAAAACTTCAATTATTCCTGTTTCAGGGTCAGTTTTTAATTTAAAGAAGGGATTTTCTAGCGCATTTTCCTTGCTCTTGACAGCCCTTTCAGGTTCTTTACTTCGTTCGATGACCTTATAAATCTTATAGCCTATCGGTGGAAGGTCAACAAAAAAGCCAAGCCTTGCATGATTGATTTTCCCCTCTCTATCCTTTTTCAGCCCTAAAACTTGATTTTCTACCTCCTCCGCACTATATCTGAGCCCAGGTTCCTTCTCCCAGCCTTCAAGCTCCAAACCAACCTCACACCAGTTGTGCATTCCCCAGGGGAGAGGGTTGAAAATTACAACTGCTTTGCCTTGAGTATCTATTTTGCTGGCAATGAATTTCAGCGAATCATTCAGAATTTTAGAAAGATGCTCTTCAAGGAAGGAAAATATTTCTCTAACCTCGTCATAAATTTCATCTATCCCGCATCCGGTGATGATATCGTGGAAGGCAACGAAAAGCATCTTCTCCCAGCACTCATTTAGCTCGGTACTGGGATATTCCTTACCTAATAGCCAGGCCAGAGTAGCAAACCGCTCAACTGTACTGAGCAATGCTTCACATTTCCTCGCTCCAAGGACCACCCACATTCGGCTTGAGCATACCTGAGGGAAAACTTCGACCAAATCCTTGTCATACAATTCACCCTCGTGGGGTTTAAATTTCCCCTCTTCGCTCTCCACAGCTTGGAAGAATTTGGATGGAGTGGAGAGCTTCATCTGGGAACCACCTCGATGATTCTCATTCCATTTCATTACCGCTTCAATAACTTCCTCTTGAGGAGGCACTGATCCACTTCCTGAAGGCATGAGAATGTGGAAAGTAGTGGCATATTTGTTAAGCGCTATATAGCTTTCCTGTAACCTATCGAGGTAGAATCCAGCCCTGTACCCTAATGGCATCCAATGGGCAAGGATAGTAGTCCCATCAAGCCCCCTCCAAATAAATTCGCTCTGCATCTCCTTCGCTCCTCGCCTAAAAGCAACCCATTTGTACCCCGATTTCTTATAAATTTGAGGGAGCTGCGCATTCATGCCAAAGCTATCGGCACACCAAGCTACAGGGACATCTACCCCAAACTTCTCCTTACAGTACTTCTTGCCAAACAAGATCTCCCTTACCAACACCTCCCCAGTGGGAAGCATGGTATCTGGCATCAAATACTGGCCATCAACTATTTCAAGTTTTCCCTTCTGGATCATTTCCTTTATTTCTGACCAAAGCTTAGGATTCCTTTCCTCCAACACTTTCAAGGGGAAGATTTGCTCCCAGGAGAATCTATATTCCTCGTACTTTCTCATCAATTCAACGGCCTGTTGTAGAATACCTTGGTTTATTTCAAGATAATCCTCTTTGGTGAATGCCCAAGCTACATCATAATGAGAATGAGGAACAAGGTATATCGTCTGCATCTTAACCTCCAAATATTTCTTCGATTACTCTGCTCCAGCCTTCAGGGCCAATCCCCTGAACTTTGCGCAAGTGAGGCAGATTTATGTTCTCCCAAGTGTGATTCCTTTTTTGCACTAAGATAGGTATATCCACTGCGGAAAGCAGAGGTAAATCGTTTAAGCTGTCGCCAAGTCCAATAGTCTCTATTTTATCCCACATCCTATGGTATAGATTGCTTACAATGGCTACAGCTTTACCTTTATCGTTATCTCCCATGATGTCATAAAACCGCCCACCATGGGTCCAATTGAGGCCAGCATCTTTAACCTTTTCCAAGGCCTTGCTCACCTCTTCACCTGAGAGGTCGAGCTTTACTGTTTCATCATATTCTCTTTGCTTAGCTAATTTAGCAGACTCCATATCCAAGCCAGTCTCTCTGGCTATCTCTTCAACACTCATATCGCCAAAGCCTCTAAAGTGAAAATTGCCTTCCTTTTTAACCTTATCCAGCAATTTTCTGATCTCCTCATAAGGAGTGCCCAGCTCAATAACTAATAGATTACCTATAGTAACTTTATGATACTCGAAAGGGAAGGAAAAGTAACCTTGTGGTATAAAGATAGCGCCTCCATTCTCCACTATAAAGGGATGAAACACTTTCATTTTGTGCCGATATAACTCTTGCTCTGCTCTGGTCTTTGCCGAGCAGAATATCAGGGGTATGCCATTCTGCTGAAGTCGTTTAATCCCAATAAGCGATTTCTCATAGGAATAAGTTACGCTGTCAAGAAGAGTGCCATCTAAGTCAGTAAATACTATTTGTTTCATTGCAACTAAAGAGGATATGGGTGGATTATTCCTTTATTCCCCAGCAAATTTTCTTTTTCCAGTTTGACGAACTTTATCTTGCGTCACTCATATGTGTCAAACTTCCTTGGACTTTGACAATTACGGCAGTAAGGACAGTTTGCCGCTGGCAAACAGATTTGATATTATCCTTTTGAGATAAGAAGATGTTTATTGAGAGTCCGAGGTATACAGAGAGGTTTGGTTCAGTCAGAATGAATCACGTGCAGAAGGTGGTGGCTTTAGACTCAGGGGTAAAAAGCGAGTTGCCTTCCCATGGTGCCATGGGGATAATAAAAATAGATGAGGAGACGATCAAGCATTTTGAGGACAGAATGGCGATTGTCATCCCAGTCAAAGAAGAGAAGCTCAAGCTCTTTGAAGGAGTGGTTAGTGGCGTGCCACATGACTGCCTGGTAATAGTTGTTTCGAATAGCCAAATAGAAAAGGTTGACAGATTCAGGATGGAAGGTGATGCTCTAGCCCAGCTTTGTCGCTTTACCTCTCGCCAGGCTTTGATCGCTCATCAAAAGGATCCGGCTATTGCCGAAGCAGCAATGGAAGCTGGCTATAATGACCTATTGGGTGAAGATGGGCTAGTGCGTAATGGTAAGAGCGAAGCTATGGTAATAGGATTGCTTATGGCCAAGGCGTCAGGAAAAGAGTATGTTGGTTTCATTGACGCTGATAATTATTTCCCTGGTGCGGTGCTGGAGTATGTGAGGAATTATGCTACTGGTTTTAGCCTAGCTCAATCTCCTTATAGCATGGTAAGAATATTATGGCATTATAAGCCCAAGATCTCAGGGGGGGTGTACTTTAAGAAATGGGGAAGGGTATCAGAGATTACCAATAAATACTTGAATAATCTGATATCTTCTAAAACAGGGTTTGAAACTGATGTGGTTAAAACGGGCAACGCTGGTGAGCATGCTATGAGTATGAAGCTGGCAGAAATTGTACCTTATGCTTCGGGATACGCTGTGGAACCTCAAGAGTTAGTATCTATATTTGAAAGTTTTGGTGGCATTTTGCCCTCCAGAGAGCATAAGGTGATGGAGCAAGGCGTAGATATATTCCAAATTGAGACCAGAAATCCTCATCTACACGAAGAAAAGGGAGAGGAGCACCTTGATGAGATGTTGTTATCTGCAATGAGCACCATTTACCACTCATCTCTTTGCGATGAAGAATTAAAACAGGCAACTCTGACTGAATTAGTTAATCGAGGAATTCTCAAAGAGGGTGAGGAGCCCCCACCTATTCATATTAATGCTCCGCTAAAAGAAGTCGATACTAAGAAGTTTATGAGCGCTATACACGACGACTTCGATAGATACCAAGTGTTACATTAAACCCAGTGGCCTGTCACGGATTTTTCCATAGCAGATTCCACTGAATGACGGGGGTGCTAAGTAAAAGCTTGGAATGTAGAAAATAGAGGATTTTGGGCGCTTCTAAGCTTCCGCCATTTCTTTCAGCAGAAGGTTCACCTCGCTTTGGGAACCAAGATTGAATTTGGCTGCCGAGGCACTGAATCCGACCTTAATTGACCATGCCGTGGTGGGCAGGACTTTGAAAATATCCTCATCGGTCCAATCATCACCTATTGCTAATATGAAGTCCCAACCATCTCTCGAAATCCATGGCAAGGCTGCTCGCCCCTTATT
The DNA here is from genome assembly GCA_964592065.1 of uncultured Dehalococcoidales bacterium. Classification (GTDB taxonomy): domain Bacteria; phylum Chloroflexota; class Dehalococcoidia; order GIF9; family AB-539-J10; genus JAFGBN01. The sequence goes on from CAZQDF010000001.1 coordinate 25,789, forward strand.
TATGCCAGCATTTTTTACTTCAACTACCTTACTTCCCTCCAGGACCTGAAGGTTGAGATTACCAGTAAGGTTTAGAAGATCATTTACTAGCTCTCTTGCTCGTAGTTCACCTAGCCGTGGGTCAGCTTTCCTATAATGCCAAGCAAGAGAAAAATCTTTCTCTTCAATGAAGGAGCCTGGAGTCCTATCCACGTATAGCGCACAGATTGGGCGCATTTCCTCCTTCCAGTCGCTCTTCAACGCTTCTAACATCTCCCACTCCTTGCCTCTTTCCTTAATCCAGGCACCATGTTCAGCTACCAATGCCATATTTAGATTGCCAAACCATTTCCCTAGAGCATCTTTGTCGCGTCCACTTATGAGCACCACCTCATTTCTAGTGTCCTCAGCGAGCCCTTTAAGCAATTCCAGAAGCTCGCTGGTTGGTATTGCTTTCTTTGGCTTTTCTGAAAATGGAATAAGCGTGCCATCATAATCCAAGAACAGTAGTCTCTGCTCACCCTTTTGGAAATCGCTCATTAACTTCTTTTTCGCCTCATGGTTTAATGTTTTTGTTTCCATCTCTTCCTGAACTTCTCTGGCGCAAAGTAATTTATTCACAAACTCGTCTGCCCATCGCTTTACATTATAATGCTCAAGGCGTTCCTGCATTATCCTAATACGCCCTACCTGCTCTTCTTCTGGCATAGTTAAAGCTTGTTCTAACGCCTGGACAATTTCCTCTTCGTTATTTACATTTATTGTGACTGCCTCTCCTAGTTCCTTCGCTGCCCCAGCTGTCTCACTAAGCACTAAAACCCCTTTGCCTTCTGTCTTAGTTGCTATGTATTCTTTAGCTATAAGGTTCATTCCATCTCTAATGGGGGTAACCAAGGCAACGTCTGCCATGCTATACATAGCAACAAGAGAATGAGAAGGTAAAGAGCGATATGAGTACCAAATGGGTGTCCAGCCAATGGATCCATACCTTCCATTGATTGCCCCTACAAGTTCATCTATCTGTTTTTTCAGCAGAGCATACTGGCCCACTCTTGTACGAGAAGGAACTACGGTTAATATTAGAACTACTTTCCCTCTATACCGTGGCTTTCTTTCCAGAAAGAGGTTAAAAGCTTCCAATCGCTGAGGAATACCTTTAGTATAATCGAGGCGGTCTATTGACAGGATTATCTTACAGTCTCCCAGTCTCTTGCGAAATTTGCTTATCTGTGTCCGCACTTTTCGACTCTGTGCGGTGCTAGAGAATTGCTCATAATCTATCCCCATGGGGAATTCATCCGACTTAATTACGCGACTAGCGGTGGTGATTTGCCCCATAACCGCCTCATAGCCCAACAAGCGATGCACACTGTCAAGAAAGTGCCGTGTATAATCATAGGTATGAAAGCCTACTAGGTCTGCTCCTAAGAGTCCATCCAAAATTTCCTTACGCCATGGGAGCAAGCGGAATATTTCAAAAGATGGGAAGGGAATATGAAGAAAAAAACCTACTGCTGCCTTTGGTAGCCTCTCCCTTACAAGCTTTGGGAGTAGCATTAAGTGGTAATCGTGTATCCAAATGATATCACTCTCTTCTGCTACTTCAATAACGGCATCAGAAAAAACTTGGTTAACCCGCTCATAGGTTTGCCATAAATCTTTGTTATACACTGCATACTGGGTGAAATAATGAAAAAGGGGCCAGATAGTTTTATTGCAAAATCCATGGTAGTAGTCTTCAACATCGTGTTCCGAAAAAAAAACAGGGTAGCAACTTTCCGACAGTAATCTTGCTTCTATATCCTTTTCCTCTCCCGCTATCTTTTCCTGAGCAATTCCAGGCCATCCTATCCAGATGCTGTCACGTGATTTATAGAACGCCCCCAGGCCAGTCGCTAGACCTCCAACGCTAGGGTCAAATTGTAATTTCTTTTTTCTTTTCTGAATACTAATAGGCAACCGATTTGAAACGATTAGCAATCGAGGCATGATGTTTTATACTCCTTAAATAAGATACCTCATTTAGCCAATTGTACTGCATACTTGTATTTCACTCAACTTAAAAAGCTTGTCCAGCTATACTCAATGCCCTTACTCGTCAGCTCCCAACAGTTGACGACCTCGCGCTTTGATTGAGTTCGTTGGCCTCGAGTGCTATAATGCTTGCAAGCAAGTTTTCTCATTTGCTTTTAAATAGATGGTTCACTTCGTTTTTCCCATTACAGAGGGTGCCTTCTGCATCTATCCGAAGTTGATAGATTTGCCCAAGGGGGAAAGTTGGTAGCACGTGGAAGGAAGAGGTCGGGGTTAGCAATAGTTGACCTAGACAATCTTCAAATTTACAGGCAGCTTGATACATCAGGGATGCTTAACCATCTGCACAAGTTCCCTGAGCAATGCAAGCGAGCCTGGGAAAAGGTTTTGAAGTTTGATCTACCCAGAGAATATGCTCAAATAGATAAGGTTATTATCTTGGGAATGGGTGGCTCTGCTATTGGTGGAGAGATGGTACGCCGCCTTGCTTTGGCTGAAAGCGAAGCGCCTGTCTGGGTGCATCGAGATTATGGCTTGCCTCCATTTGTTGATGAGGACACTTTGGTTATCGCCTCAAGTTACTCTGGAAACACTGAGGAAACCCTTTACGCCTTCACGGAATCACTCAAAACCCCGGCTAAAAAGCTTGTTCTCACTACAGGCGGTAAGCTTAAGCATCTGGCTGAGAAAGAAGGCATCCCTATTTTTGCTATAGATTACCAAGCTCCTCCAAGAGCGGCTTTCTCTCATAGTTTCATCCCCTTGGTCGGCATTTTTCAAAAACTTAGTTTGCTCAGAGACAAATCAGAGAACTTGCAAGAAGCATTACAGGTATTGAACAAGCTATCCGGGGAGCTCGTTGAAACCTCCCTTCTAGTTTCTAATTCGGCAAAGCAATTAGCTACTAAACTGTGGGGGCATGTAGCAATAATTTATGGGGCAGAGATACTCTCAGAGGTAGCTCAACGCTGGAAGGGCCAGCTTAACGAGACTGGCAAGACATGGGCTTTCTTTGAACTTTTCCCTGAACTCAACCACAATGCAGTGGTAGGTTATGAATTTCCCTCCGAGGCAAAGGAAAGAATTTTTGTGGTTTTGTTGCGTTCCCGCTTGTTTCATCCCCGAAACCTGATTCGCTATGAGGCTACAGCTAAGCTACTGGCCAAAGCAGGAGTCACTTATGAATTCGTGGAAGCCTCAGGAGAAAGCGCCCTAGCCCAGGTGATAAGCCTAGTTTTTTGGGGAGATTATCTCAGCTTCTATCTAGCGATATTAAATAGGATTGACCCTACGCCGGTAGATTCTATAAACTTTGTTAAGGAATACCTTGCTCAGTTTATGGCTGTAAGTGGTTAAACCCAAGCAAAATACTGGAGTCGGCTTCGCAAACTAGAGAGGTTGAACCACGAATAGGCCGTATCATGTGAAAGGTATGGCAGGACTGCTAATGAAAGCATTGATCTTGTGTGGTGGCAAGGGAACAAGGCTCAGGCCTCTCACACATACTACGGCAAAGCACCTCTTGCCTGTTGCTAACAAGCCAATCCTATTTTACATTTTGGAGTATATTAGAGCGGCTGACATTACCCATATCGGCATCGTCATCTCTCCGGAGACAGGTAACCAGATAAAAGAAGCTGTGGGTGATGGTTCAAAATGGGGTGCTCAAGTCACCTATATTGTCCAATTAGAGCCGCTTGGTCTAGCCCATGCTGTAAAGGAGGCCCAGGGTTTCCTCAGCGATTCCCGTTTCCTCATGCTCCTAGGCGATAACCTTATTGAGGGTGGTGTCACGGAATTTATCGGCCAGTTTAACACTTACGCCCCAGATGCTCTTATCCTTCTCAAAGAAGTGCCCGATCCTGAAGCTTTCGGGATAGCTGAGCTTAGCGAAAGGGGCGAAGTGATTCGTGTGGCCGAGAAACCCAAAGAGCCAAAAAGCAATCTTGCTCTAGCGGGGATATATCTTTTCACTCCTGAAATTCATAAGGCGATAGCCC
>CAZQDF010000002.1:0-25166 GCA_964592065.1 uncultured Dehalococcoidales bacterium
ACTGGTGTTCCCTCAGGGCTTCATTTCATTCTGGGTGACTATGGATTCCTGAATCCAATCCTGGCTGCGGCCGCTATGGCTGCTAGCTCAATCACTGTGGTATCCAACTCGCTACGGTTAAGAAGATTCAAGCCAGCCAAATTCCCAGACTAAGCAAAGGAGGTGTCCTAATGGCGATTGATCCAGTTTGCAAGATGGAGGTTGAGGAGAGCAAGGCAGCCGCTACCTCCGAGTACAAGGGAAAGAAATACTACTTCTGTGCTCTGGGCTGCAAGAAAGCCTTTGACCAAGACCCTGAGAAATACCTAGCCGAGGAAAAGAAGTAACATGGTATTATGGGGGCGGTAAGTCCTAATGGCCTAAAGAGTGATTACGAGAATCAGTACTCTACTCAGAAATCGGAATTTCATACTCGTTCTTTCCATTGTGCTTGGTCTCACTGTCGGCGAGCGGGGAGCTGTTTGGACGCAGCCGCTGGTACTGCCGGTACTGGCACTGGTTATGACCCTATCCACAACCAGCATAACTTCTCGCGAATTTACCTCTATTAAAACAATGCTTGGCCGCATACTTGTTGCCTTACTGATTAACTACGTTGTTATGGGGGGCATAATTTTGCTCATGGGAAGATGGCTGATAAATGACAGCGAATTATGGACAGGATTGGTTGTCATTGCAGCGGTGCCGCCTGCGATTGCTGCAGTGCCCTGGACCTACATACTGGGCGGAGACACTCTCTTTTCACTGGTCTCCGTGCTGGTAGCATACCTCGTTGCGCTAGTATTGACGCCTGTTATAACGATTTCGTTCCTCGGAGTCGGTTTCTTCAAGCCGCTTGACCTGCTTATTCTTCTTGGAGAGTTAATATTAATTCCTCTAATTGCATCTCGAATATTGCTCTTCACCGGATTAACCAAGCATATAGAAAGGTGGCGGGGTACGATTGTGAACTGGAGCTTTTTCGTAGTGCTTTTTACTATCATCGGATTGAACCGTCAGGCTTTCTTCGGGCAGTTCGATGTTTTGCTCAGGCTCGCCATAATAGGCATTACGGTCAGCTTTGCTTTAAGCCATGCCATTGAATTAATCGCCAAGGCCTTTCATGCAAGGCAAGCGACTATCATCAGCTTGATATTCGTGGGCGCAATGAAGAACTTCGGATTGGCAAGTGGAATCTTGCTTACTCTTTTCAGCGAGAGGGCTACTATCCCTGCATCTATCTTGATCGTGTTTGGTCTTTTACGTACCTTGTGGCTGGGGTTTCACTTTAAGAAACCAACCTGAGTTTCTTGGATATCAAGGAGGAGAGGTAGTCCTTGCCTGTTCAGGAGAAAAGGAACCAGGCTCCGGTAACGGGCTATTTCGCCAACCGTTGCCAGTAGCGATGGGACTGAAGTGCTGCTTTTGCTCCTTCGCCAGTGGCAACCACTATCTGCCTCTCCGGTACATCAGCCACGTCCCCAGCAGCATAAAGTCCGGGAACAGCGGTTCCACAGGCACAACTGGCCGGTACCTCTCCCCATTTGTTGAGTTCAATAAGTCCGCTTACTCGCTCGGAGTTGGGCACCAGGCCAATTTCGACGAAAACCCCGGCGACATCAAGTCATTTACTCTCGCCACTTTTTAGATACCTCATCAGCATTCTGTTGGCGAAGCCTTGACCTTCAATTCTCTCTCTTCGGTACTCGGTATACCCGTAGTTTAGAGACTGTATAGCATGTCATGGACACCACACATTATCAATTTGATAACTCAGGGGAATAGTGCTATCTTATCCTTATCCTACTCCGTTAATCCTTGTATCGGGAGTGAATAAGTATGCCCAAGATTTATTTTATAGACGTTACCAATCGTGACGGTGTTCAAACTGCGCGCCTTGGCCTATCTAAGCTGGAAAAGACTATGATTAATATCTATCTTAATGAGATGGGCGTCTTCCAGTCTGAATTTGGCTTCCCTACGACGAGGCATGAATCAAATTACCTTCAAGCTAATTTAAACCTGGCGGATATGGGAGTCCTGCAGCCGATACGTTTACAAGGGTGGATAAGGGCTACTGTCCCAGATGTGGAAACAGCCTTCAGCCTTGTTCCTAATATTCGGCATCTTAACTTGTCCATTTCTACGTCACAACAGATGATTCGCGGCAAATTCTTGGGGAAAAAGAGCAGAGAGGACATCTTAAAAATTATGGTTGATGCTGTGGAAGCTGCTCGAGCGCATGGGGCTGAAAGCATAGGGGTAAACGCCGAGGATGCCTCAAGGACAGACATGGATTTCTTAGTCGAATTTGCTTTGGCAGCCAAGGAACACGGGGCCCAGAGGTTTAGGTACTGTGATACCCTGGGCTACGACTGCCCCTTTACCATTTACGAGACCGTCAAAATGCTAGCGCAGAATGTGGGGATGCCTATCGAGACTCACTGTCATGGTGACCTGGGGATGGCTGTTGCTAATTCCATGACTGGGGCTAAGGGAGCCATAGATGGGGGGCAAGACGCCTACATCAATACTACAATCAATGGAATTGGGGAAAGAGCTGGCAATGCTGACCTTGTGGCCACAGTTCTAGCTGCGATAAAGTGCAAGGGTTTCGCCGAAAAGTATGAACTGGGAAATCCTATCGATTTGACCAAGGCATGGAAAATAGCTAGATTTGCTAGCTATGCCTTCAAGGTTCCTATCCCTATAAACCAGCCTGGTGTCGGAGCCAATGCCTTCGCTCACAGTTCTGGTATTCACGCTGATGGCGTGTTGAAAGACCCTAATAACTATGAGCTATATAGCTTCGATGAAGTGGGTAGAGGTGAACCGGAAACCGTGGAAACAGGCAGGGAAATATGCTCCGGAGCATATGGTGGAATATCTGGCTTCCGACACATAATGGGCAAGATGGCTGGCGAAACAGCAGTACCATTTAAGAACACTGTGGAGGCAGGGGAAATTCTGGAGCTGGTAAGATATGCCAATGTCGAAGCACAGAAACCGCTCGTGGAGGATGAATTACTGTTTATTGCTAAGTATCCTCAAATTGCGAGAAAACTATTAACCCTGAAGCCACTAGAATAGCATCTCGTGGTGATGGCGCCCTCTGGGTAAAGAAAGGGTAACGCTTGGCTTAACACAGGACTGCCGCCTTTGCACGGTTCTCACTATGATTGCCCCTGGGCCCAGGTATTACGTACATTAATTAATCTATAGAGATACAGGGGTATAGCCGATGTTGGCTATCCTGGATTCTCACCTAGGTTCTACGTCAATAAGTGTGAAACTGCATCTCCATAGCCCAGGTTGGTTACCAATAGCCTCATTCGGAAGTTATCCATGTTACGGTAGCCGTAAGCCATCTTCTTGATAGTTTTGATTCTGTTGTTTTTGCCATCCACAAACCCATTGGTTATGAGGTAGTCAAAATAATTCAGTATCTACTCTCCTCAATTAGCAAGCGTATGGAGGAGCTCCTTGAATTCATATAAAGAGCGATTCGCTATTTTCTCTCCAGGATCTTAAGTCGCGGCACTCCTAATGCCACTGCGATACAATCGTCTTGCATCCGTTAGACCTCCTTTCGCCTTAGATTTTCCAACCCTTAGGCTACAGAGGTCAGCGGGTGCTTTCAATTACCTTTTTTCACACAAAACAGTGTAGACCCATAAATCAGGACCCATTGACAACCTTCTGGTGACCCTTCAAAAGGCTATGTGCAGGGCCATGGTACAAAAAGTTGTTACAATATCAGACCAGCAGCAGTTAGAGAAAATTGCCAGAGAATGTGAAGATCTGCCTGAGGGATTTCGCAAAACCTTGGCCTACTGGCCCGTAGAGGATGTTTTTGAGGTCTTCAGGGCGCTAATCATGCCAGTGAGCGGCTGGCGAAGATAAGTTTTAACGTACTAAGCGGTGTAAGCCAGCTCCAATATGACGTATTCAGTAGGACTATATTCCTATTGACAGAAACGATATATAGTGTAGAATTTATTTATATGAGCCAAACGAAGGGAAATGCACGAATCGTCGTAGACAAGGGAAACTGAATCAGTTAAAATGGGTTATAGGAGACCGTTATCGCCCAGTGTTGTTGCTATGTATTGCCAGGTAAGTAAGAGCACAGTCCTCAAGTGGATTAAAGATGGCAAGCTACAGGCGTACAGGCTTCCCAGCGGTCACTATCGCGTTGACAGGGAGGATTTCAGAGACTTTCTTAAGCGGTACAGCATGCCAATTAAGGAAGAGCTCTTTGGGTCCGAATCTAAAAAGGAAGGAGGTAAAAAGTAATGGCAGTAACAACCTCAATGGCACCTTCAGGGCTGGCTGAGGTCATTGACCGCATCCTGGACAAGGGGCTGGTGCTCGATGCCTGGGTCAGAGTCTCCTTGCTCGGCTTGGAGATCCTCACGATTGAAGCCAGGGTAGTCATCGCCAGCGTAGAGACCTACCTGAAGTATGCCGAAGCAATCGGTCTCACTGCGCCAGCAGCCTAAGACCAAAATGAGGGGGGTTTTGCCAAGGTACCCTTAGCTTATATAAAGCGTGCCTTGCCAAAGGTCTCCCACTATCCAAGTGGAGAATGACATGGAGGAAATGGTTTTAGACCTTATCAGTTCTTACGAAAATAGAATCTCTGTGGTGGAGAAGCTGGTTACCACTGCAGATTCCGATGAGAGTTTGTCTAAGCTTGATAAAGAGACGGAAAAGCTAAAAACCACGCTACGAGAAACACTAGTCAATAACTGCTCCTTGCGGCGGAAAGACTTCAACAGGCTGATGGAAAGGACGATTCCCGATTCCGCGAAGGACATAAAGAAAATCGAGGAGGAGCAACGACAGGTTAGGGACAAAGTTAAGGGGTACCTAAGTGAGCAGAAAGAACTAGCTGCCTCCCTAATGGAAAAGTTAGCCAGATTTAGCACAGATGCAGAGAAGGATAGCCTTAAGGCGGCGATACAGGACTTTAAGGCCGCATATCAAGATAAAGGAGAGCAGGTTTTCGTTCTGCTTCGTGATTTCCAGTCACGCTTAGATGTCTTTCAAAGAGAGCAGGAAGAAGTAAACCATAAGCTGCGAAGACTTGTAGACAGAGGTGAGTGCTTAAAGATAGAAGACCTGAGGCAGCTTGAAGCAGGTAAGGCACGCCAGGATAGAAAAGCCGAAAGAGAGTTACGCCGGGAAGATGTAGAAAGGTTATTAGTTCATTTCGGGCAACAGCGCCAGAGAATCAGCCGCCGCAGGCAGTAGCAAAAACTAGAGAAAGGAGGACCGAGATGGGAATTGCATCTGGAATGAAGGAACTGACACAGGATATTGCTTCTTCTCATGAAGATAGAGCGAAGAGGCTCGGAGAGATAAAAGAGGGGGCAAAGCAGGTGAGGGGGGAAACCCAGAATTTGATGAGGGGAATCCAAACCTCTCGTAAAGACACAGGTACTCAGCTAAGGAGAGATTTAGCACAGGATAAAGCGCATAGAAAGTCTGAGACCACAGAGATACTAAAGGAAGCCCAAGGTCTTCTAAAAGATTTTGGAACTTCTCGAAAGGAGGCTAGTTCCCAGCTAAGGAAAGACTTATCTGCAGGGGCAGCAAATAGGAGATCCGAGGTAAAGGAAACATTGAAAGAGGCCCAAGACCTCACAAAGGCTTTTGAAACTTCTCGGAAGGGAATGACTTCCGAACTAAGGAAAGAACTGGCTCAAAGTAAGGCGAGTACCAAATCCGAAGTCAAGGCATTGTTGAAGAGTGCTCAAAAACTGGTGAAGGATTTCGAGAAGTCTCATAAAGAGATGGGCAACATACTAAGGAGGGATTTGACCCAGAACAGGGCTAGTAGGGAATCTGAGGTTAAAGAAATGCAGGGCGACTTCCGCAAAGCCCAGGCCGAGGTGAGAGCAGACCTTAAGGAGACTGCAGCCGCTTGGCAAGAACTAGCTAACATCATACAGCCAAAGAGGGCTGGCGTAAAGGTGCCACAAGAGAAAGGAAGGGTTAAGGTCCCTGTGATGGAGAAGGAAGAAGCTCTTGTACCTGAGGAGGAAGCGGTAAGCCTCGAGGCGAAGCTGCGGGCAATGATTACTTTGCACCCTGAGGGAATAAGTCTGGCGGAAGTAGCCCAGAAAGTAGGTGTCGCTCCTATTGTCCTGGGACGAGCGGCAAAGAGTCTTATGGAGAGCGGGAAAATCCGCAAAGAAGATAGGCTTTATTTCCCAGTAGTGAGTGAGTGAGGGCATCATGAAAAGTGAGGCTCTAAGAAAGATAAGGACAATGCGCCAGGTCAAAACTAGCCTCGATGTTGCCAGAAGCCAGAAGCTCAGGACAACTAACTCCCTGTCCAAGACAAGAGAGGAAATGGAGTATCTAGAGTCATTGAGCGATAGCCGATTGGAGCAGGTTCTGCAAAAAGAAAGAAAGCGCTTTGCCGCACTTGATGTGTCTGTAGAGAAATCGAAGGAGCGTTTAATCAAGTCGAGAGAAAAACTGGCGGCGACCATCAATAAGAACCGAGCCTTCACTGAGCTGAGACACGAGCTACAGCAAGCGCGCTGGAAAGGAGAGAATTCCACAGTGCCCGAGGCAGAGCATGACGCTCCTGAGCAAAACTTGCACCAAATAGAACTAAGATATTGAACAGCCTAGCTTTCTTGCTGTTCTGAGAGGCATAACCGGCGAAGAAGCCGGAACTGATTCACCTTACTCAGGACGATATGACATGAGATAACTGGAAGGTTGAAACACATAAAGGGCAGATGCAGCCCAAGCTAGTAATTTTCATTGCGCACAATCGTGGAGGTGAAGACTATGTATATGGAGCCAACAACAGTTCTTACAGCTCACCCTAGTTCTGACTTTGTGGAGACAGCTTACATAAGGGAATTTACCGAACGAGCTCTTGATTACATCAGGGCAGGTTTCCCTGTCCATTTTAGCGGACCAGCCGGAATAGGGAAGACCACGCTGGCTTTACATGTAGCCGCTCAGCTAGGTCGCCCATCAGTGCTTATCTGTGGAGACCACGAATTTAACAGTTCTGATTTGGTCGGAGGGTTCGACGGCTATCGCAAGAAGTATTTGAGGGACAACTTCATCCGCTCGGTGCTTAAGACCGATGAGAGTATAACCTCGCACTGGGTGGATAATCGTCTCACCATTACCTGCCAGTATGGGCTCACTCTGATCTACGATGAGTTCACCAGGTCACGACCCGAGGCAAACAATGTCCTGCTTTCAGTGCTGGAAGAAAAGCTTCTGCCTCTTCCTACAGGCAGGGGAGGTGAGAGTTACTTAAAAGTCCATCCCAACTTTACTGCTATTTTCACCTCCAACCCGGAAGAATATGCCGGGGTCTATAGGAGTCAGGATGCCCTTCGTGACCGCATGGTGACCATGGAGCTGGGCAATTTCGATGAGGAAACTGAAGTCGCTATCACCCAGGCGAAGTCGAAACTTTCCCTGGAGGACTCCCAGCGCATAGTCAGTTTGGTGAGAAGAGTCCGGGAGGCCAAATCCAACAAGCTCACGCCTACCGTGCGGGCTTGCATCATAATAGGTAAGGTATTACACTTGAAAGGTGAAACGGCTCTGGACGGCAACCATCATGCCCTCAGGCAGACCTGTATTGATGTTCTAATGCCTGAGGTTCCCAAGGAGGAAAGGGAAAGGGTCAGACAAGTAATAGACAACGCTATTGCGGTGTATGCCTAGAAGAAGGTGACAGAAGGGAGTAACTGAACATTCAGGGAGGTGAAGTATGGCGGAAAAGGAAGAAAGGGAAGAAAAGGAAAAGATTGAGATTGACTTTGGTATGGGGAAGATAAGTTTTGGTGGACTGTTCAAAGGGATAGGCAACCTTATTGACCTGGCCGCTAAATTGAGTGAAGAAGGGGTGGAGAAAAAAGGTGAGATTAGAGGCTTGCCTAAAGGGGCTAAGGGAGTCTATGGCTTTAGTGTAAGAACATTAGCGGGCAAGCCAATAATTGAGACCTTCGGCAATATAAAGGAAACAGCGAAGGGGCCGGTGGTGGAGGAAGTTAGAGAGCCAATGGTCGATGTCTTCGATGAAGAGAATCGTATTCTGGTCATTGCTGAGCTACCTGGAGTTTCCCAAGAGGAGATCAAGGTGGATATAGAAGGGGACATCTTGAAACTCACTGCCTCAAACAAGGATAGAAGATATGCCAAAGAGGTTCTGCTCCCCAGCAAAGTGAAGGCAGAATCTGTTAAGGCTTCTTATAAGAACGGAATCTTAGAGATTACTCTGAAAAAGGCGTAGTTAACCGCGAGATTCTTCAGGCCCTTCCTCTCCGAGCTCGGGAATTAAGGGGGAGGATCGCCGGCGACCAATATGAATGATGAGGAGAAAAATGGGGGAAGGAGAGGAGGAGACAACAAAGTATCATCCTCTCACGTCAAATTCAGAGGGATTATTATAGTCGATCGCAAGAATCCTTATAATTCTCCCTCCCCTTGTGGGAGGGAGTTGGAGGGAGGGGGAATGTACAGGTTCCACCCTCACCTTAATCTTCTCCCATCGAGGGAGAGGAATTCTATACGAGGTTATGCGGAAGACCATATAAGCCTTTCCGCGCGAGACTATAATTCCGGAGGAAATATTGGCAACTGAAATCAAAGCGTTAACACTTCGAGTCGCCGAGGCGAAGGCCAAGGATGTGGGACGAGCCATAGCCAGGATAGACCCTGAGGATTTCAATGTGATGGGTGCTGAGGTAGGGGATATTATCCAGATCGAGGGTAAAAGAAGGACAGTAGCCAAAGTTATGCCTGCCTATCCCGAAGACCGGGGCAAATCCCTCATCCAGATAGACGGATTGCTGCGAGGCAATGCCCAGGTATCTTTGGATGAGAAAGTAACTGTGCAAAAAACCGGCTACTCGCCGGCTGATAAAATAGTCTTGAGCCCTTTGACTCTGACAAGGCTTATCAGTCGAGAAAGAGACACCAGGTATATCGGCACCCTGCTCGAGGGGCTGCCACTGGTAGAGGGGGATATCATAAGAGCCAATCTATTTGGCACGCGCAGTCAGGATTTCGCAGTTGTCAGCACTGTACCCAAGGGAGCCGTGCTTGTCAATTCCGGAACTAGAATTGAGAGCAAAGAGAAAGGCGAAGCCAAGGCTAAAGGGTTCAAAGTCTCCTACGAAGATATCGGTGGACTAGGCAAAGAATTACAGAGGGTCAGGGAGATGATAGAGCTCCCCCTGAAGTATCCTCAAATCTTCGAACGGTTAGGTATTGACCCGCCCAAAGGGGTATTGCTTCATGGCCCCCCAGGATGCGGCAAGACATTGATTGCCCGTGCTGTAACCAATGAGACTGCTGCCTATTTCACTCACATCACCGGGCCAGAAATAATGGGCAAATTTTATGGGGAAAGCGAAGCTCGTCTGAGGTCGGTTTTCGAAGAAGCCAAGGCTAATGCCCCAGCCATCCTTTTTATTGATGAGATTGATGCCATCGCCCCCAAGAGAGAAGAGATGGGGGGAGAAAAGCAAGTCGAAAGGAGAGTTGTAGCTCAATTACTGGCTCTTATGGACGGGCTGGAGTCACGAGGCGAGATAATCGTCATTGGGGCCACCAATATCCCCAACTCGCTTGATCCAGCTTTAAGGCGCCCGGGAAGATTTGACCGGGAAATTGCTATAAGTATACCCGACCAGAAAGGACGCTTGGAAATTATCCACATTCATACCAGGGGCATGCCCCTGGCTCAGGATGTAGACCTGGAAAAGCTCTCCCAGATTACCTATGGCTTCGTTGGTGCCGACGTGGAAGCTTTATGCCGTGAGGCAGCCATGAATGCCCTGAGGAAGATAATGCCCAGCATTGATTTCCAGTTGGATGAGATTCCCTACGAAACCTTGCTACAACTTGAGGTGACAATGAACGACTTTACGGAAGCACTGAAGGAGGTGGAGCCATCGGCTATAAGAGAGGTCTTCGTAGAGGTCCCCAATGTGAAGTGGGAAGACATCGGTGGTCTAGAAGAGGTGAAGCAGAGATTGGTTGAGGCGGTGGAATGGCCGCTCAAATACCCTGACCTGTTTCAGCAGGCCAATATGAAGCCCCCAAAGGGCATCCTCCTTTCGGGACCACCAGGGACAGGGAAAACTCTGATGGCCAAAGCCCTGGCCAATGAGAGCCAGGTCAACTTCATCTCGGTCAAAGGTCCTGAGCTAATGTCAAAATATGTTGGTGAGTCGGAGAGGGGGGTAAGGGAGGTATTCCGAAAGGCAAAACAAGCCAGTCCTTGCATCCTCTTTTTCGACGAATTTGATTCGCTGGTTCCCGAGCGGGGGCTTTCCTCAGATTCTCAGGTTACGGAAAGGGTGATCAGCCAGTTTCTGACAGAGGCAGATGGCTTGGAGGAGCTTAAGGGGGTGCTTGTTTTGGCTGCCACCAATAGAAAAGATTTAATTGATTCTGCTATCCTGAGACGGGGGAGATTTGATTTCATCCTGGAATTTCCGCTACCTGACGGAAAGGCGCGGCGGGAAATATTCAGAGTCCACACCCGGGGGAAGCCTTTAGCCTCTGATGTTGACCTGGATGTCTTAGCCCAAAACACAGAAGGCATGGCTGGCTCTGATATAGAGGCTATTTGCCACCAGGCCTCCACGGCAGCAATTAGAGAATTTATTAAGACCAGTACTGGAAAGGAGAGGCTTCAGATTTCGGGAAAGCATTTCAGTCTGGCTATCGAGTGGCTGGGAAGCCAGAAGGCTGAATAGATGACTCAGCAGGCGAAGTATATTTATGGCGCTATAGAGGAAGCTCAACCCAGGAGGTTCAACTTCCCTGGAGTAGGGGAGGCCGAGGTATACACCATTAACTGTCAAAGGCTGGCGGCGATAGTTAGCGATACTGAGCTTCAGGAGATAGACCCCACCCGGAGGAACGTGCTTGCCCATACTATGGTTCAAGATAAGCTCTTAAAGGAGTATGACTTTCTCCCCATGGGTTTCGGCATGATAGCCAATAGTGAAGATGAGGTGCGGAGCTTGCTAGTGAAAAACTATGATGGCCTCATTAAAGAGCTAGAACGACTCGCCGATAGGATAGAAGCTGAACTGAAGGTCTTCTGGGATGAGGAGGCTATGCTTAGGCAGCTAGAGGGTGAGAACAGGGAACTTGCCAGGATCAAGGAAAGGATAGGGACTGCCTCTTCTCCCGTAGAGACGCAGAGCTTGCTAATGCAAGCTGGGAAGCTAGTGGAACGCGCTGTTTTGGACTGGAAGGCTAAATATGCCCAGCGAGCTTACAACACCCTTAAGCAGTTCTCTGTTGATGCTCGATTGAATAACCCCATAGGAGTTAAAAACATTCTCAATGCTTCCTTCTTAATTGATAAGTCTAAAGAAAGCGAATTCCAAAAGGAAATCTACAAGCTGGATTCCGAATATCAGGGAAAGGTAAATTTCAAGTATGTGGGGCCCTTGCCACCCTACAACTTCGTTAATCTGAAGCTGGAGCCGGTGAAATGATAAGTAAATTTCTCTATGATGTTCTAATAGGGGCTCCTTTGACCCTCGCTAAGGAAATGCTGGAAAAGATAAGGGACGAGGTAGATAAGGGACGCTTGATCACTGAGGAATCGATTAAAGAAAGGCTCCAGCAATTGCAACTGCTTTTACAGGATGGCGAGCTAAGTATGGAGGAATACGAGGAACTGGAAGCCAAGCTAATTGAAAGGTTAAGGGCAGTGAGGGAATACCAAAGGGGAGTATAAGCGATGCCTTTACAAGCAACTAGAGACCAATCCTCAACATTGGTAGATGTAATTGACCGTATTTTAGACAAGGGGTTGGTTATCAATGCTGATATTTGTGTTTCAGTAGCCGGGGTTGAGCTCTTAGGGATTAAGATAAGAGCTGCCTTAGCTTCCTTTGAGACGGCAGCTAAATATGGGCTGGAGTTCCCCAGCGGCACCAATTACGAGACGGCTGCATGGAAACAGGCAGTAGTAGGCAAGGAGGAATGTCCCCAGTGCGGCAAGAAAGTGCCCACTGAAGAGCTTTTGAACGAGAGATGCCCCTGGTGTGGCTGGGTGAGCGCTAAGGCAGAGGAGGCTAAAGCCAGTGCAACTCCTGAGATACCGGCGTAGTAAGGAAAACAAAATGCTAAAGTGGGTCGGAAGTGAGATTGCTGCTCAGGTCGAGCTTAAAACCAATTGTCCGCATTGTGGAACCTTGGTAATAATTGAGGAGTTCTTAGAAAATGGATGCTGGCGCTGCGGTTACAAAGAGTAAAATCAAGGGGCATTTGGCTCAGCTCCTTGAAGTTTTGGATGAAAAGAGCCGAGCTATCCTGTGGCACCTGTGGTGGCACCGACACGCTGAGATATCTGAACTAAGGAATCTCATTGATGCTCCAAGCGACTTCGAGGTCTTGCGTAGGTTGAAAGATGTCATAAACGAAAAAGCGCAAAGGCTCTGGGGCAAGCCGATAGTGGCCTTTGAACAATCAAAAACTGACCCTGTTACTGGGGAAAAAGTCCTGTTTAGCTGGTGGTTTCTGGATGTGGAGAACGTTCCTATCTCAGGCGGGGATAGGCCTTTGGTGGATGTGTTCAGCGAGAAAGACGGCGTTACCGTAATTGCTCAACTGCCGACTTCGGTTGATCTGGCACACGCTGACATGCAGTTTAAGAATGGGATATTGGAGGTCAGACTTAGGAAGAAAGCCAGTAAGGAAGCAGGAAAGGAAAAACAGCTAGCTATAAAGATTCAGGATTAAGCTGACCGCTGAATCCTGAAAGCTTAAAACTGAGTTAACATGGCTATTGATATCAATGCGGACAATCTTAAGCAGGGAGTACTAGGGCTTGTTCTGGCCCTGGTTGAGGTTATTAGAGATGCTCTGAGACTCCAGGCATTTAAGAGAATGGAAAGCGGAGTTTTGACCGAGGAGGAATGTGAAAGGTTGGGGCAAGCATTGATGGCTTTAGACCTTGCTTTGGAGGAAATCAAAGAAGAGCAGGGCATCACTGAGTCGGTTCAGGCAGTGAGAGATGGGCTGGATGAGATCGTTGATGATGTCATAGATAGAATAGCCAACCCGGAGAGGTGGCGAGAAGAAGCTGAGCAGCAAGGAATATAGTGGAAATGGAGAACATATTTTACGCCACATTAGCCTTACGTATAGCTGGCAAACCGATTAACAAGGAGAACATTAGGGCTGTTCTTAGAGCGGCAGGTACTCCAGTTAATGAGCCAGCGCTTGAGGCTATGGCTGCTTTTGTTGAGTCTTTAGAAGCTGCCCGAAGGGAGAAAGAGAGACCCAGTGACCCTCGAATCATTAATTTCCTGCTCTCTGAGCTAAGTCAGCGGAAGGTGCAAACAGAGCAGCTAGAAGCCCTCCTTGAAGAGCTAAACAAATCTATCCCCTCAGCCACAGAGGCCCGCGAGGCTATGTTACAGGAGCTAAGGACACCTGAAGCAGAAGAAATGCCACTGGGTTCAGGGAAGGTTTATTTTGGAGAGGTTATCAGGAAAGATACGGAGGTTGTTGAGACGCCGGTCGAAGAATTTGAAATCACCACTGAAGGTAAAGGTCGATATGTATATGGAATCGCTGACAGCGGAAAGGGAATTAGATTGGGCGTAATAGGGATAGAGGGTAATAGAGTTTACACCATCCCTTACAAAGACCTGTGTGCTATCGTGCATAATTGCCCTACTGAGCCATATCAGTCCAACGATGACAAAGTAGTGAAAAGCTGGGTAAGAGCTCACCAAAGTGTCCTTGATGAAGCAAAGGAACGATTTGGTACGGTGATCCCTTCAGGCCTTGATATCATACTACAGCCTAAGGATGACGCTATACCCCCTGACCAGGTGGTCAGAGATTGGATTAAGGAAGATTATGATAGGCTTCGCACCATCGTGGAAAAGATTCAGGGCAAGGATGAGTATGGAGTGCAGGTCTCGTATGAGCCTGGCGTGATAGGTAAGCAAATCTCCCAACAAAGTGAAGAGATTAAGAAAATGAAGGAGGAAATAGCTACCAAGTCACCAGGGATGGCATATATGTATAGGCAAAAACTTGAAAAGGCAGTGAAGACCGAGATGGAGAGGCTTGCCGATGAGTGGTTCAAGGAGTTCTACGGCAGAATTAAGCAGCATACAGAGGATATTGTGGTGGAGAAGACCAAAAAAGTAGACAAAGATAAGATGATGCTGCTTAACGTCTCCTGCCTGGTGGCCAGAGAGAAGATTGAAAGTCTGGGTGAAGAGCTGGAAAAAATCCACAATATGGAGGGTTTCCTCGTCCGTTTCACCGGCCCCTGGCCTCCCTATAGTTTCGTGGCTAAGCCTCTTGTTCCTGCTAAAGAGGAATGAAATGGACCCCACGCGAGATACCCATGCAACGCTGGTAGACCTTCTGGACAGAGTATTGGACAAGGGGCTGGTGCTCAATGCTGATCTCATCATCCATGTAGCAGGCGTTCCCCTCTTAGGTGTCAACCTAAAAGCCTGCCTTGCTGGGATGGAAACCATGCTGAAGTATGGTATTTGGCGAGACTGGGATGAGGCACAGAGGACAATAGCCACAGAAGAGCAGCGGCGAAGGCAGAAACTGCCTCTGGCTCCAGGGGAGGAAGTCCTGTTAAAGATATTCGCCTCTCAGTGGCACAGCCAGGGCATTTACCATAACTGGAGACCGGGACACCTGTATATTACTGACAGAAGAGTGCTTTTGCTCCGCAAGGGACCTGCCGAGATATTATTTCAGTGTCCCTATGAGGAAATAAAAGGAGTAGTGACTGAACGGAAAAACAACATTGCTGGCAAAGAGACGGACTACCTCTATTTATTGCTTAAGTCAGGAGAGGTAGCTCAGCTACATCCCAGCGATGCTTCGGTAGTTAAGGACGCTATAGAGGAGAGGATGAGGACTCTGGGGCTTAAGCTGGAAGAAAATCCCCCTCTTCCTATGCTTGAAGAGACAGCGATGGAATTTCTATCTGATGAGGAGCGGCTTGTTCGCTCTGGGAAGATGTCACATTTAGTGGCTGAGCCCAGGCCGGGGGGTGCTACTGCCGATGTGTGGAAACCAGGACATTTATTCCTTACCAGCCAGAGACTGGTCTGGTGGTATGACTTTAATGGTAAGGTAATCTTTGAAGTGCGTCTGGATAAGACCTCAGCAGTTGAACTCAAAAAGAGAGACCTCGGTGGGATGCTAAAGAACAAACTGGTTTTGGATGTAGTTTATTGGAATGGTGCTGGTAATGAAGTTGCCTCATTCTCTGATGCCGTGGAGGAATTGAATGAGTGGCGTAGGACCATTAGCGAGGTTATTGCACAGAAGCATTCAGATATCAGTTTTCAGCAAGCAGCGACTCACCAAGCGCTCGTGGCTGACCGCCGACTATCTACTTAAGAGGAAAGGAGGAAAAAATTCAGAATGAACGCCGATGAGATAATCAAAAAGGTGCAGGATGACTTTACCAGACTCAGCAACATACCAGTTAATGGTATTATCGGGTTATCCAAGACAGAGGACGGATGGGTGGTGTCGCTGGAAGCACTGGAGAGAAGGGCTATCCCAGATACTATGGATGTGTTAGGGCTGTATGAAGTCCGTTTGGACGACGACGGCAACCTTCGTAGTTTTGAGAGAAAAAAAATGCGTAAGCGTGGTGAAACAAAGGAAGAGTAAAAAAGGTGCGGCAGGCAGGGGAGGTCGGCGAGGCAAAGGCTAAGCTTAAGAATGCTCTGTCAATAACCGTGAGGAAACTTTACCTTGTCCCTATTATCCATGCGACTCCAGATATGGGTTCCCTAGCTTCGGCGTTGGATCAAAGAGCTATCGCCGAGCTGGGGCAAGAACTATGGCAAAAGCACAAGCAAATCGTCTCTGACTTCTGGGATTCTATTGCTCGATTCTTTCGATCTCTGGATGTCAATGGTTTTAAGATTTATCAGGACGGGCTCGTCGCTGATGGCGCCGAGGGACTCAGAATCATAAAGGAGGGCATCAGCCAGGGAAGCAAGAATTCTGAGATCATAGGGGAGCTTTTAGAAAGAGGTGCAGTTTTGATGAAAACTGAGGATCTTGCCTTGGTGAAACAGGAACATGCCTATGTCACAAAAATAGCCCGCTCTAAGTCGCTCAGGGAGAGGGAACTTACCGCTCTCAGGTACAAACTAGTTCAAAGCAAACTGCTAAGGCAACGAGATGACTTTGTTGTCAGGAGGATTAAGGAAACTCTAGGCGAAGGTGAAACTGGCATTCTCCTCATCGGCGCCTATCACGACATCCTATCCAAACTGCCCGACGATATCCAAGTGAGCCAAGTCAAAGATGTGGCAAAAGTTAGAGAGTACCACACGACACTTGCTAACCCGAAAAAGCGTGACCAGCATTTTCACTTTCTCGCTCAATATCTCATATCGCCTGTTACCAATTTACTATTCTAGCTAGCCATGAAAACTGCCGTTTTCAAGGGCAGCGTCTCTCAGGGACGTAAAAGGGTTGAAAAAGGAGCGGAGAAACCTTCCCGAGAAAGAATATCCCAAGTGATTGCACATTTGTCCAGAATGTCGAATCTGGCGTGAGGATTGCTAGTGCCCCTAGAGTTAGTATACTATTTGGTTAGGAGACAAATTTCGTAATGCAGGAGAATTCTCTTGATAGAACTGGATTAAGGAGGTAAAGACTGATGGAATCTGAGATATTGTATCAACCTTCATACTCTCTAGCCAGAGTAAGGCTGAACACCGGGGAGGCTATTACCGCCGAGGCTGGGGCAATGGTCTCCATGTCGGAGGGAATCACTATAGAAACCAGCGTGAAGGGGGGGATTTCTCGCTGGGCTAAAGCGCAGCTTTCTGGGTGGCGAGAGCTTCTTTATGAATACATTTAAGGCTAGCGCTCCAGGCGAAATTACCTTTGCGCTGCCTCTACCAGGAGACATTGTTCATTTTAGGCTGAACGGCGAGACTATTTTCGTGCAATCTTCATCATACATAGCTTCGTCACCGGATATCTCGGTGGATACGAAGTGGGCTGGGGCTAAAGGTTTCTTTGCCAAGGAAGGCCTGTTCCTGCTCAAGGTACAGGGCACAGGTGACCTTTTTCCGTCTAGCTACGGTGCCATCCACGAAGTTAAGTTGAGCGCAGGGGAGTCCTACACGATAGATAATGGTCACATGGTAGCCTTTGATGAAAGTGTGAACTATAAGATTAAGAGAGTAGGAGGGCTTAAGTCCACACTATTCAGCGGTGAGGGGCTGGTATGCACCTACACGGGGTCAGGTAGAATCTTCATGCAGACAAGGAGTGAAGATGCCTTTCTTTCCTGGCTTATTCCTCACCTGCCCAGACAAAGAGAGTCGGGAAGTAGCAGAGGCGTTGGCTTCACCTTCGGGCGTTAACAGTCCGTTAGATTGCAGCGATGCTCTCAGGCATATCTAGCCTGGTAAGCGAATCCTCGAATCATTGTGGGCTGCACAAAAGCCTGAAATGTGCAATCGTTTCAATGCTTAGCGGACGAAAGGGCGAATCTCAGACTAAAAGTTCTGTCTATTGTACACTTTGGCCTACTTCGAAGCTAGCAGGAGCACTTGATTCTCAAAATTCTCTTCAGGATGTCGCATTAAGTTGTATAAGAGCATCTAGCGAAGTTGTAAGCTATCAGAGTAGGAGGTTTGAGGTGACTACCTTCTCTGATGGCGTAGCAGCTCACAAGATATGTGCTCAGGCTGAAGGGAAATCGAATTCGCACAGCAACCTACGAGAACTTCAGAAAATATTTTGACCATCTGATTAGATTGGGTTTGGTCGAGCTATCTAGAGAAGAGGCAATGGAATTTGTCCTTGCAGGGGGAGATCTGCTATCTATCAGAGAGGGAGAAGTAGTTCCAAACACAAGAAGATGTTATCGGTTAATGGATAGGGGAAGGGAAGAGGAAGATATGTGGTTTAACCCTCCCTATTACCGAAGGGCTATGAACACTTCTTAGAGATAGCTTGAGTGATAACAATTCAGAGTAGTGCACAAAGCGCCCTTTTGTGCAGTCAGCCAAACCACCTATTGCGACCTCGAACAGTTTCGGTTACGTATTATAGGATTCAATTCACAGCATTGCGGAGAGATACTTAAGAGTTGTATAATGCCACATTTCCGTAACGCCCATCAGGGGTTAACGCAGTATCGGTATGCAGAATTCTGGTAAAGCGAGGTAATTATGTCAAAAGATTTGATTACAGGTGGACTGGGATATGTCGGAAGTAATCTAGCCAGGCGCTTACTGGAGAACGGTGAGGAAGTGGTTATTTTTGACATATCGCCCAGTTCTAAATCAACAGAAAGCATCAAAGGCGATGTGCAGATAATTCAGGGACAGCTTGGCAATCTGGCCGAGGTACTTAATGCAGTTCAGGCAAACAATATAGACTGTATCTATCACCTAGGCGCTATGATCACCATGCCTGCTGAGGCAAACCCCTGGAATGCGTATAGCACAAATGCCAATGGTACTTATCATATCCTTGAGGCTGCGCGTCTGTTCAACGTCGAGAGCGTGATTTTCCCCAGCGGTATATCCAACTATGGTCGAGAGGCACCTGAGGTGATAACTGATGATACATTCCAGTCAAATCCCTCACAGATGTACGCCGTAACTAAAATCTTCGGTGAAAGACTGGGAGAATACTATCATCATAGGTTTGGGGTGAACTTTCGTTGTGTCAGGTTTCCAGCTATCTGTGGCCCGGGCCGACGTGAGGGCCTTGCGGCTTATGCCAGTCTGATGGTACATGAAGTGGCTAGGGGTCGGCCGTGCCAATTACCCATCGACGAGAACACCCAAATGCCTTTCATATACATCAAAGACGTTGTCCGCTGTCTTACATCTTTGAGGAATACTGATGAAGGTAATTTGAGCGGGCGAGTTTACAACATAGATGGTTTTTCAGTGCCGGCGAAGGAAATGGCTGATACCGTACGCAGGTATATCCCAGACGCCAGAATTGAGTTTCTGGCGGATCGAAACGTGCTGAAATTAGCTAGTGATTTGCCTAAGAAGATGGATGCCACCAGAGCTCGTGAGGATTGGGGTTGGAAACCTGAGTATGACTGGGACAGGACTGTACAGGATTTTATAGCTGAAGTTAAAGCTCATCCAGATTTTTATAAATAAAATAATAGGAGGTAATAAGATGCAGGAGCTAAGAAGTCTAGGCTTCAAAGAAGCAGAGATGATCGTTGATGCGGCCATTAAGGCAAATAAAGAAAGTAAAGATGCACCCGGGACTGAAGGATATCCGATGGGGATTGCTGTGGTTGATGCCTGTGGCAATCCTCTTTGCTTTAAAAGGATGGATGGAGCGTTTTCCTTAGCTTGTCGTGTGTCCGTAGCTAAAGCTCAAAGCGCAATCGAGTTGTTGAGGGATACCTGGGAGCAACGTAAGATTTCTGACAGCCGGGATATAGATGGATATCAGTTAAATATAAAGGGGTATGAGTTTGCTAGTGTTAATCATACTGAAATTCCGGGTGGATGCGTCATAAAGATGAGCGATGGCAGTGTGGTTGGCGCTATTGGTACTAGTGGTCGTTCCCCCGCGGGAGATGAAAGAATAGCCAAAGCTGGGGTTAAGGCCTTTGAGCAGTCTGAGTCTTTTCAAGTATAGCTCCATACTTAGTAACAAGTGAGAATGCTAGACCCGACTAAACTTCGACTAATAACACTGAGTGAAAACACGGCTAAGTGGTTATGGTTGTGGGGAGAGTGGGGGTTGAGTATTCTGATAGAGGCTGATGGCTTTAAGCTCCTATTTGATACAGGGCTTGGTTCCTCTACAGTTCATAACGCTGATGCTATGGGTGTTGACCTCGCTACTGTAGACAAGATCGCTTTGAGTCACGGCCATATGGACCATACCGGTGGACTGCGCGAAGTTTTAGAGAGGATGCGTTTAACGGTGGGGCACTCCAATTTCTTAATAGAAAGGCACAGGGAGGAGATAGAAATCATTGCGCACCCGGAGGTATGGGGCCCTAAGTTCATAAATCATCCTGGCGACGCAGAATATGATTTTCGTGGCATACCCTTTCAGAAGGTAGAACTAGAAGAGAGGCAAGGTGCCCGCTTTGTTGAAAGCCGTGAACCTGTTTGGATAACTGACAATATTGTCTGGAGTGGCGAGATTCCGATGCTCAATGACTACGAGAAAATTGTTGATATCTGTTATCTCAAAGAGGCAGAGGGAAAGTATGTTGATGGGGATGCGAAATTTATCCCTGATCCAATTAACGATGATGCTGCCATTTATATAAAGACAGAATTAGGATTGGTCATTGTTTTGGGATGTGGTCATCATGGCACCATCAATACAATTCACCACGCCCAGACGATTACTGGCATGGACGAAGTGCATATGATTGTTGGCGGGACTCATCTGGTAAAAGCTTCAGATTATCAGATGGAGTCAACCATCAGTGAACTCAAGAAGATTGGTGTGCACAAGGTTGGGGTGTCTCATTGTACTGGTTTGGAATCATCCGTTAAACTGGCCGTAGGGCTAGGTATGGACGTCTTCTTTTTCAACAATGCTGGCAACGTAATCACGCTCCGCTGAACCTGGTGATATAATCAACCTCGCCCGAAGGTCAGCACTTGAAGATGCCACCTAATTTGCATTCTTTCTTTCCTCATTAGAGAAGGAGCCTTAATAGGAAAAGTCTGGTTACTGCTTTTTGTTGCAACATGGAGTTCAAATCGTTGTATCCTCATCTTCGATTGTCTCAAAGTCGGACTTTCGAGTCTTAGTTATTTCTATACCTTCCCGAAAAGAAGAAAGGTTTAGCGCGAGAATATCTCCCTTAAAGCTTGAAGAGATAGAAGCTTCAACTGCGGAAGAGGGAACATGTTCGCAGAGTTCGGTCAAGGCACCCAAAGCTATCATGTTTGCTGCCCTTTCGTCATTAAATCTCTCCCGTGCTATTCTGGTGAAAGGGATTTTCAGGATTCTACTCCGTATCACCTCTCTTACGAGCTCGGAATCTACAACCAGCAAGGCTTGCGGCTTAAGCTTTTCAATATTTTTTTTAGAGCCTTGCTGAGCCAGAAGGAGCAGCAGGTCAAAGCTCAGAATACCGGGATAGTCTATTTCCTCATCTGCTATAACCAGGTTGGATTGTGCCTTTGCGCCTCTTACTGCGGTGTCGTAACTTCGAGTTTCAGCTATAAATATGTTATCCCTTACAGCTACCGCCTTGGCCAGCATAGCCCCCATAAGCAGTATCCCCTGTCCTCCAGTGCCCAGAATTCCTATTTCATACCGCACCGACTTGCTCCTTTAAGCTTTCCCTCAGACTTTCTAACCTTTGCTGATAGGTTAGAGCTTCCTTATCAACTAATACCCCTATTCTTATCTTGCCTCGCAGTTCCTCTTCGCTGAGCCCCTTCGCTTTCTCAACCGTCACTGTATTGTCTCTCTGCCACTTCATCATTTCCGCCGCTGAGCTTAAGCCGACTCGCCTTCCATACTGAGTGGGGCATTGGGAAATGATTTCTAGAACGGCAAATCCCCTTTTGTTAATGGCTTTGCTAATCAGCTTTTCCGTAAGCATAACATGGTAAACTGCAGACCTGGCAACGAAAACGCTTCCCGCCGCTTCGGCAAGGTTACATATATCGAAGGGGTTCTCCAAGTTTCCGTAAGGGGAAGTGGCGGTTTTCATCTCGAGTGGGGTCGCAGGTGAAAGCTGCCCCCCTGTCATTCCATAAACGCTGTTATTGATCACGATAGCAGTGATTTCAATATTCCTTCTCGCCGCGTGAATGAAGTGATTTCCACCTATAGCTATGGCGTCTCCATCACCCATTATCGCGATGACCTTCAGCTCCGGTTTTGCCAACTTTATTCCAGTAGCGAAAGTCAATGCCCTTCCATGAGTGGTATGTAGGGTGTTGAAGTCGGCATAGGCGGTAATTCTTCCTGAGCAACCTATTCCAGAGACGAGCACAATCTGGTCTTTGGTATAGCCACTTTTGTCAATCGCCCTTAGAAGGGCTCCGAGGAAAATCCCGTCCCCACATCCCGGGCACCATAGAGAGGGAAATCTCTTGGTAGTGCGAAGGTAATCATAAATAATATGTCTTCTTTCAGCCATAAATCTCCTCTATTTTGCCCAGTATCTCCTCGGGAGTCATGGCTTCATGAGCCACCTTATTCAAGGTCTCAATGCGGCACCTCCCTTGATTTACACGCTTTACCTCCCGAGATATCTGCCCCATGTTCATTTCCGGAACCAGAATTGTGCTCGAGCTTTCCATCAGTTGGGTCACCTTCCGGCGCATGAAGGGAAAGAGTATCAGAAGTTTTAGAAGCCCTACCTTCATCCCTTTGGCTCTCGCCTCTTTGACCGCTCTTAAGGCAGCTCGGGCTACCGAACCAAAAGCGACGATGTTTAAGGTGGAGTCCTCAGTATAGTATGTCTCCCCCCATTGAAGCTCATCGAAATCCTGGGATATTTTTTGGAAAAGCCTTTTTATGAAGGGCTCCACTTCATCCGCTCTGCTAGTGGGGTAACCTCTTTCGTCATGAAGAAGCCCGGTCACGTGATATCTATATCCATCCCCAAATGATGGCATCGGTGGCACTCCCGTTCCCGGGTCTCTATAAGGGACAAACCACTCTGGGGGCTCAGTAGGTTTAGGTCTCTCCACGAGCTCTATCTCATCTGGAGACGGCAAGAGGACCTTTTCTCTCGTATGAACTACCATTTCATCTGCCAAGACAATTACTGGAGTTCGGTATTTTTCTGAGAGATTAAAGGCCTTTATCGTAAGCTCGAAACATTCCGCCACTGAAGAAGGTGCTAGGACAATAATCGGGTGGTCGCCATGAGTTCCCCAGCGAGCCTGCATGACGTCACCCTGTGAAGGATGAGTGGGGACTCCAGTGCTTGGCCCCCCTCGCATAACGTCGATTACAACACAAGGGACTTCAGCTATGGAAGCAAAACCTATGTGTTCCTGCATTAAGGAGAAACCTGGCCCGCTTGTTGCGGTCATAGCCTTAGCTCCAGCCAGGGAAGCCCCGATAACTGCCCCCAGACTTGCTATTTCATCCTCCATTTGGATAAAAACCCCTCCCAAGCGCGGAAGTTCGTACGCCATCCCGTGCGTTATTTCTGAAGCCGGGGTGATGGGGTAGCCAGCGAAAAATCTGCAGCCAGCCGCTAGGGCCCCCTTCACGCAAGCTTCATTTCCTTGAAGGAACTCTGTTTTCATCATAGTTCACTAATATAGCAAAATCGGGGCATAGAAGTTCACAAAGGCCACATCCGGTACAGGTTTTATTGTCCTTAAGCGAAGGATAGCCGTCTTGATCTGCTTCCAAGGCTTTTTCAGGACAAAAGGCAATGCAAATTCCACACCTTTTGCACCAGTTTTTGTATATTTTTACTTTTATGTCCTTGCGCCTAGACACAGTGTCACCTACTACGAAGACCTGTATTGTAGCATAGCTGTGTGATAGAGGCAAAATCTTGGGGAAACCCTCATAGCCGGCGTACATTGTATGGCCTGCGTAGTCAGCATACTTGGCATACCCTGCGCGTTCCGCATACGGGGTGAAGCTGCCGCATCGCCACGACTTCTTGTCTTTGTTCGTTATGAGCCGATCTCTGCTCATTATCTCCCCCAGATATCGACCATCAGGAGCATAGGCTTCGTCATCATGGAAGCGACCAACATGTCTTCCGTTATATGTCCAGAGGTCATCTCCACCCCGGTAGCCAAAGCAGCGGCCACCCCCAAGTCCAAAGCCAATCCATGCCTAACTCCTGGCTGAAGTGCAACATGAGATGGAACCAGAGACAACGTGTCTGAGCAAACCCGAGAATTGTTACCCAATGCCTGAGCGCTGAAGGATAGTTACTGAAGGGTAAATACAAGCGGAGTATCCGATAGACCTGTGCGGAGCGGCGCCTTCAGCCAGCTAGGCTTCGACTCGCTCTAGCCAATCAGAAACATACTCTGCTGCTTCTTGCCAGCCGGGTCCCCCAATAAGCCAGTGCGCATGATTTGGGAATTCCTTATAAGTTGAGACAGCTCTGTATTTGGCAGCAACTTTCTGCACGACCGAAGCCGGGGTGATCCGATCTTGGCCTCCAGCGACAACGAGCACAGGACAAGCAATCTTGGCTTCATCGACTCGCGAAGCGCCTTTCCTATCCAAGAACCAGAATCCGATTTCACATGCTGCTCGGCCAGACTCGTAGACGAATCGACCGAAAATCTGCTTCCGCTCTTTCAATGGGAGCAACTGGAGCACCGAATAGGCTGCCTCATTGAAGGTCTGACGCATGGGCTTTTTCCAAAAGCCCCATTTTCTAAGCCCGCTCCAAAAGCTTCTTATCATTAATGGACTCAGGGCATTAATGCCGCCGGGTGATGCAGGGGTCAACAGCACAAGAGCTTTCGTTAATCTTCGACTCCCAAGGATTTGTACAAGAAGCCCACCCATAGAGTGCCCCATCAGGATGGGTAGCGCATCGAGTTGGTGGATTTCCTTTTCAAGGTCTCCAACGTAGTCTAGCAGGCTCGTAGTTCCTAGCTGAGGATTGGGGAGTCCTTTCGGAGCCATATCGTGAAAACGCAGCGTGGGGGTAATGCATTGATAACCCTTGCCCTCAAAGTACCTCTTGTAGTTCTCCCAGCACCAACCACCGCACCACATCCCGTGTATCATGACAATTGTTTCAGTCATAGCCTCTCACCTATCAAGACAGATCGGCAGCAGATTCCAACGGTATAGCCATCATATTTCGCCTGCTGCGGGACGTCAAGATACTTTCTGAATCTAGCATGGCTAAACGCGGGTGAACAAAAGTCGCAATCGCTCACCAATCGCCTGGGGGCAAACACTACAGCCAGTCGTTTCCCTGATTCAAACGAAATAGTACGTTATAGTATGCTGTTGCCTGCAACCTCGCTAAAGCCCGCACATCCTTGACACCAGCACCATTCTAGTTTGATAATATAGTTAGTTGCGGGTGTAACTCAGCGGTAGAGTGCTTGCTTCCCAAGTAAGACGTCGTGGGTTCGAATCCCATCACCCGCTGGGTTGATAGCCATAACCAGTGAAAATATAAATTAGAAAATGAGGATAAAGCTAAATAATAGCCAGTTGGCAGGGTT
>CAZQDF010000003.1:0-10502 GCA_964592065.1 uncultured Dehalococcoidales bacterium
CTGGCAAATCGTCAACTTTAGGATTTAATTTGAAATAGGGTGCCATTTGACCAGGCCTTGCCCCTGTTCTTTCCTCAATAAGGTCATCCATTTTAGATATAGGTATTATCTTCTCGGAGTTGGGAAAGCCAAAGGTATCTGCTAGGTTGACATTTGGGTCGGCATCTATTGCAATAACAGAATAGCCAGCTTTAGCGAATATAATAGAAAGGAAGGACACTAACATGGTCTTGCCTGTCCCTCCTTTTCCGCTAACGGCAATTTTCATATCACAGAAGCAACATTATATTTCTCATTAGTGTGGAGTGTCAACAAACGTTGGTTTTGTACCATGGGAACATTACCATATTCTTGAGATATTGCTTGCGAATTGGCTAGTGAAGGGAGACGGCAAAAAGCTAGACAGGAGCATCAGCTACAGATATTTCCCATAGTGAAATTTACACCTTGAGTGGAGAGGATGCGAGAAAATGGTCTTTAAATGCATACTTGGTTACACGTGAGATACCATTTCCAAGTCTAAGAGGTCATCTTTCGCATCTTTGTAAGACCTTCAAAAGGATATCAAAGAAAAGGCTCTGGAAACCAGGAAGAAAACAGATGCTCAGGAATAGCTCACTGTAGTTTCAGTTGGCCTTCTACGAAGGGAAAGGTTAGACTACGCTCTCTCCATATTAGCTGGCAGCCAGGCTTGGCTAATGCCCTTTTTCAATCTCTCACAGGTATCAATGCACTCTTCTCTCATACTCTGCCAATTCCTTCTCCCGCAATACGTGTTTCATAATCTTTCCAGTAGATGTTTTGGGGAGTTTGCCAAATTCTAGCTTTTTCGGCACCTTAAATCTGGTTAGCCTCTCCCGACAAAAGTTAATAATTTCGTCTTTGGCAAGATTTTTCCCCGGTTTAAGACTCACAATGGCCTTGGGCACCTCCCCCCACATCTCATCAGGCACAGCAATAACTGCAACCTCCAGAACGTCGGGATGTTGATATATTACATTCTCTATCTCCACAGTAGATATATTCTCTCCACCACTTATGATTATATCTTTCTTCCTATCCTTTATTTCTAGATATCCATCTGGATATACCACTGCCAAATCACCGCTGTGGAACCAACCTCCCCTGAAGGCCTCGTCAGTCTTGTCCTTCTCCTTATAATAGCCCATCATCACGTTATTTCCCCGCATCACTATTTCTCCAAGCGTTTGACCATCATGCAGGACTTCTTCCATGTTATCATCCACTACCTTCATCTCGAAGGCGGTAGTATATGCAACTCCCTGCCTGGCCTTCAGATGTGCTCTTTCTTCCCAGGATAGTGAATTCCATTCAGAATGCCACTCGCAGATACTATGAGGCCCGTAGGTCTCTGTTAATCCATATACATGAATGATATTACCGCCCAGTGATTCTATGCCATCTATGATTGTGGGTGAAGGTGGGGCACCAGCGATAAAGCAGTTTACCTTCCTTGGAAACTTCATATTGTTGTCCATCATATACTGAGAGAGTGTAAGATAGACTGTAGGGGCACCACACATATGAGTTATACGCTCCCTCTGTATTAGCTCGACAATCCTTGCAGCGTCTATCTGCCTTAAACAGACGTGTTTCCCTCCTACAGAGGTAACTCCCCAGGTGAAACACCAACCGTTGCAGTGGAACATAGGAAGCGTCCAAAGGTACGCTGAGTCAGAATCCATATCTCCCTCTAGTGCCTCACCAAGAGCATTGAGAAATGCTCCCCTGTGTTGATACATAACTCCTTTGGGTAGCCCTGTTGTCCCACTTGTATAATCTATAGCTATAACTTCATTCTCGTCTTCTACTGCTATTTCAAGATCGGAAGGAGAGCTTTCAGAAAGAAAGGCCTCGTATTCCAGTCCTTTGATGCCCTTTTCCTTTTGAATGTCTACGATGTTTATAAAAGTCTTCACGCCTTTCAACTCATTTTTTATCGCTTCTATAGTGTGGGCCAATCCGGTATCTAAGAAGAGCACCTTGGACTCAGAATGATTTATGATATAACAGACCTCACTTGGTGATAGCCTAGTGTTTATAGCTACGAGACTTGCCCCAAGCCAGGGAATCCCAAAATGTGCTTCAAGCAGCGGGGGCAAATTCGGCGAAATAAAAGCTACCTTGTCTCCCCTTCCGATACCCAAATTCTTTAGCCCATTTGCCATTCGCATTACGCGCTCATAAAACTGGCGATACGTATACCGCTTATCCTTGTAAACCACAGCTTCTCTGTCGGGAAACACATAAGCGCTACGTTTGAGAAAATGTAGTGGAGTTAATGTGTCGAAGAAAACTCTTTTTCCTTTATTCATGATAGCGTCTCTTGAATTGTCACCTTGAGTTCAGGGATGTCTCGACTCATTTTACATCTCTGTCTCGACCAAAATCAATGGACTGGAGGCGCATCAGTGGGTCAGCAAAGGATATGGTTAATCGCCCTGAAGCCAAGAAAAGGTAAACCCGACGGGAGCATGACTGATACATATTAGCAAGCAGCAGCGATGAATCCCTAGTATTAAGGTCATTTAGCAACACTACCTGGCATTTTGAGAAAAGTTAAGAATCTCATGGTGCTCAGGACACGCTCCACAGCAAATTTAGGCCTCTCACCATCGCTCAAGATGGCAAGGCAAACAATCTTTAGCATCGGCTTCGCGATAAGGCACTTTCGCCTATTTGAAGCTCGGCAAGGCCTTTGTAGGAATCTAGAGGTTTCGGGCTAGCTGATGCATCCACACTCTACACAGACCTATTTTCAATTGTATTCTTGGTTTTTATTATGCAGGTGATATCGGCAAAGCCTATAACCTTGATGGATGCACGCTGGAACATATTTAACGAATAATGGTAAGACTTGTTACAGGAATAGAAATTCTACCCGTAACGTTCATCCATAGAGTGTGGCGGTTTCTAGCTCAAAGAAGGAACTTCGTTCCTACACTGTTAAGCAGAAATTGGTGTGGCATCTCCTTAGCAATCTCGTTAATAGCCTTCCACCCCGTACAATGCATTGGCACGATGACTTTTGGAGCAATCTTCTTAAGTTCGTTTATTGTTCTACCAATTATAGGCTCAAATACCGGTCCGCTTAAATGGAAGCCTCCCAGAACAGCATAGACCTTGTCAACTTTGGTAATGTCTCGAGCATAATAGATTATGTTAATAATGCCAGCATGGCTACAGCCTGAAACCACAACCAACCCCTTTCCCTTGACATGAATAACAACTCCTTGATCATCTAAAATTGGGTCATATTCAATTTCCCCATCCCGTTCACGGCAAGCACTGGGCATCCCCTTCTCAAAATCAGTAACTCTCTCAATTTCTCCGGTAGAAGCTAATAAGCCCTCAGCCAACAAATACGGAGACTTAGTCTTTACCAGATTTGCGCCTGCTTCTATTAGAGACTGTTCATCTAAAGTAGGAAATTTGACCATCCTCCCATCTGGCGCCTTACGACCTCGAGGAGCCGTAAACGCATCCGGATGAAGTATTAAGGGGATATTCTTCTTAACCTTTAAGACCTCTATAAGAGCTCCGAAATGGTCCATATGGCCGTGACTGAGCACAATAGATTCTATTTTATTCACATCTATTCCGAATAGTTTTATGTTGAAAGGAACACCTATGTCTGACCATCCAGCATCGAAGAGTACGGTGTGTTCCTCTGAGCCCCTAAATACTTTTATGAGTAAAGATAAACCGTGCTCTGCCAACGGCGTTTGGGGAATTAGTTGCTCACCTGCAGCCAAAGGTGCTCTTTTAGCCACTCCAGTACTTGGAAGAAGGCGATCGGTATAATTATCCATGATCGTTGTAATCTCTACTCTGTCAGCCTCTCGTAACTCAAGATCGTTGTTAAATTTGGAATTCATTTATAAACCTCCTCAACTAAAGCACACCAGATAAGCTCTTGGTTTCCTTTAACTTGCTCTATGCCTGCCCTAGTTTGTTCTAAAGCGCCATCATTCCTGAATTGTAGTGGAATAGGGAACGATTATTCACACTCCATTTTACTCTGGGGTAATCTGCAAATCAAGGCCAGCCAGACTGCCGACGTTGTCGAGACCTAGCAGATAGAAACTTCGGACAGATAGTATTGTATATAGTCATAAATAATGGGGGCTACCTCTCTCAGGCATTACCTTTTCTATTGTCAATGTATGCTGAAGGTCGCCTCATCATTTTATCCTAGCATTAAGTTTGTTCAAGCTAACCCAATTAGAAGGAGCTCCTGCTGCATGTATCTCTATCTCATGTGGATATGTCTCATGCTCGCTTGGCTAAATATCCGTCAGTGGAGCTTACTTCGCCTCCCAACATATAATAATCTGATATTAAGTAATCTCTCAGGATTATCGCTAGCTGTTGACTCCATTTTGTCTTGGGCAATCTGCAAAGTATAAGTAGGGCAGATACGAAAATCTTAATGCCCTTCGCCCTGAAAGTTTACAGCGCTTTGGGATAATGCTTTCTATTCACACAATGGGATTGAAGAGAGCCTGTGCACAGAAGAACCATAAAGCGATGTTCATTTAAGCAGAAGAATCTTCTTTTGAGGTAATCGTCGATAATAAAGTCCTAACAGAGGCAAAATGACCACCGTCTAAGACAATTGTTTGCCCTGTCATATAGCTTGAAGCCTCCGATGCCAGAAATATAACGGCATTAGCAACTTCCCCAGGCTCAGTTATACGTCCCAAGGCTGTACTATCCTCAAACCCTCTGCGAATTGTAGGATTGCCCCATAAGGCTTCGGAAAAATGGGTTTTCACAAGTCCCGGAGCAATTGTATTTACCCTGATATTATATTGTCCCCATTCCTGAGCAAGCACTTGCGTAAGCATAATAACGCCTGCTTTACTCATGGAATAAACGCCTAACCCGAGGCTTGGCCTAATTCCAGCTTCCGAGGCGATGTTGATAATGCTCCCAGCATTCTTGTCCCGCATCACCTTGCCCACTGCCTGGCCTAAGAAAAAATATCCCCTCAAATTCAATCCCATGGTTACATCCCAGGCTTTCTCATTGATATTGAATACTGAACCGAATACTGGGTTCCCTCCGGCATTATTCACCAAAATGTCAATATGGTGAAACTCATCCACTGCTTTTTTAACTAGGTTATCGATTTCTGGGAGATGACGGAGATTAGTTGGTACAGCCAAGGACCTCCCTCCCATACTAGTTATTTCCTGAGCCACAGCTTCTAAATCTGGCAGCTTGCGACTAGCAAGCACTACATCAGCGCCTACCTCCGCTAGGCTCAAGGCAGTGGCCCGACCAATACCTCGGCTTGCTCCAGTAACTAAGGCTACCTTTCCCTGAAGGCGAAACTTGTCCAAAAACGGCTCCCTTCGTTCACTCACAAAACTCTCCCTTCTCAATAAGCTTGTTGCAGCAATGCTCCAACAAGATATTTAACCGCTTCTTGAGATTCCAAGTGTCTCATTTCTCCAATGGAGTATCTGCTTCCAGCAAGCTACCTCCGAAAGTGGGTTTTATTCCTAAGTCTTTTGACTGATCTAATTCTTTGTCAATGCCAGCCAGATATTTTGCTATATTTTTCTTTGCTTCATAATCATATTCGATGTTCAATGTGATTGTTTCCATGATTGGAGAACCACCACCATGAACCCCAGCGATTTTGTACCAATCACCCATAGGTGAAGCACCCACATTCTCCACTAATCTCCAGATGCGATGTGAATCTTCAGGAGAAATTTTAGGATTTCTCACGATATACTTTTCCAGGTCTTTTTTGGTTTCTTCGCCATAGAAGTCAGCCTCAAAAGGCAAGGTCACTGATAATCCACCAGCTATCTCAGTTAATATGTTGAATTCGTGATAGATGTTTTCCCCCATGAGTCTTCTTCCCACGTTGGCATATACGGCATTGGGAAAGAAGGTGCCTGATGACGTCTTCTCTCCATAGATGGCACTTGCTACTCCAGCGGCATATGCCAGTTCTCCGCCACCAGCAAATTCTGATAATTTTTGCCTTACATGGTCAACTCTTGCAATGTTGTTCGCATCTGCAACTAGAGCTGTCACGCCACATAATATATCGGATATCGCAGGTTTGCACCCGGAATAACTATGCCTATGTGAATCAGCAAAAAGTAAGGCAAGCCTTCTAGCAAAGTCCCATTCTTTACACATGAATACTCTTTCTTTAGGGATAAATGTATCATCAAAAATTATAACCGAGTCTGAGACGCCGTATTCAGTGAAAGGTGCCTTAATCACTTCCCTGTCTCTCACCCAAACTGGGCGAGTAATCAACCTCACACGCTCCCAATCCGCTGGAATCGCAAATGCCACGGCATAATCCTTATCTTCTTCTTTCAAAGCACGCGTTGGAACCACTATTATCTCATCGGCATACGCCGGAATTGTTATGGAGATTTTTGCCCCCCGGACTACAATCCCGTCATCCCTTACATCGACTATATGAACATATGCATCGGGGTCTAGTTGCTCAGAAGGCCTTTTGGTTCTATCCCCCTTCATATCTGTCTGAGCACAAGCAGCAGTTAAATCCTTTTCTTGATAATTCCTTAAAAAATCCATAAACCTGCGATGATATTCTGTTCCATACTTATCATCTGTCTCTTTAGTGCAAATGGAAAGAGCATTTATGGCATCGTGCCCCATGCATCTTTGTATGCACCCACCAACCCTTTGAGTGGCTAAACGAATCATCTTCTGCTTCTGCATCAGGTCATATGGATTTTGAGGGAGATGGTTAAACCTATTAATCTTTTTATGGGTTAGGGAAGATGTTGCGGTTATTAAGCCCTCCCAGTCCGGATCCTGCGCCAGGTCAAAAGTAACGCTCATAACGTTTACGCCTGGCTGAATCCTGGGATCATCCCTGCCTACTTTCTCGCCTCCTATATAAAGATTGGGCTTCATCTTCTTCATATCTGCACGGTATTCTGCTGAAGTTCTCATTGTTTCTTACCTCCTAATCTCGATTCTTTCATTCTTTGGAACCTTTGCTTTATCTTTGGATACTCATGGTCATCACCTCGTTTAACAGTTTCCTCACCATTACCATAAGCTAAGGTGAACATTTTTGATATTGTAGTAAGTTTATTGCGATTTGTCTAATTTTCACAGCCTAACAAATCATATTCCAATGTTCTGCATTTGTGGCCTGAGCCTGACTTGGGAGGTTAATAACTGTTTCTTGGCATAACTCGAAACCGCTGCTGAGCTTTGTTAAGCAGACACTGTTATGGCACTAATTCCGATGTTATAATGATGAGTAAGATGAAATTGAGTCGCAAGCAAGTGAAGCACATAGCTTGGCTAGCTCGTTTGGGCTTAAGCGAAGCTGAAGTTGAAAAATTTAGTCTCCAGCTATCCGATATCCTGGGGAACTTTGAGATACTTGGGGAAGTAGATACAGTGAATGTGCCACCAGCAACTCAAACCATCCCCTTGAAAAACGTTCTCCGTGAAGACGAGGTAGCTAAGTCATATCCTCAAACCGAGGTTCTAGCTAACGCGCCTGATGAAGAGGATAATCGCTTCAAGGTACAAGCAATACTAGAATAGATGTGCTTGCCAAATGGTTAATATTCTCATTGCCATAGTTTGTGGTTATCTACTTGGCTCCATCCCTGCAGCCTATATTGCTGGTCGCCTCAGAAAGGGGATAGATATTCGTACTGTGGGAAGCAAAAACATGGGGACACTGAATACCTATTACGAAGTGGGGCTAGTAGCAGCAATTCTAGTGCTCCTGATTGACGTAGGCAAGGGTATAGGGGCAATTCTGCTAGTACGATGCCTACTAGGTATCCCTTCACTTTCACCATTTGATCTTATCACCGGTATCACTGCTCTAGCGGCTGTATTAGGCCATGCCTTTCCCGTTTTCCTTAAATTTCGTGGAGGTAAAGGAGGCGCTACTACTTTGGGTATTCTCCTCTTTCTGATGCCCCAAGCAACTCCCTTTTTTATTGCCATTGCCTTAATAGCTTTGGTTATCACTCGCAATTTCACCTTTTGTTATGGCATAGCTTTCGTTCTTTTCCCCTTTACTGCCCGACTAATCTATCACTCTATGCCTTTATTTTATTTTTCCATAGGGCTGCCAATATTCGTGGGCATAAACTATCTCCCCAGACTTAAAGAGATGCATATGAAAACTACTGGTGACTGGCACAAGATTATTAAGCGTCGCAGCGTCAAAGAAAGGTTTTAAGAATGCAGGTAAACAAATTACACCAGTTAACTATTCATGAGGCACATGAACTCCTCAAGCAAAGGAAGGTCTCCTCAGTCGAACTGACGAAATCAGCATTGAAGCGCATTGATGAGATAGAAAATAAAGTCCATGCTTGCGTCACCGTCACAGAGGATATAGCTTTAAAGGAAGCAAAGGAGGCGGATAATCGCATAGCCAGTGGCGATATTGCGCCTTTGACAGGCATACCCACTTTAATTAAGGATGTTATTTGTACCAAAGGGATTCGAACCACCTGTAGTTCAAAGATGCTGGAGAACTTCATTCCTCCCTACGATGCCACTGTGATACAGAAATTGAAGGCACAAAAGGCAGTAATAATAGGAAAAACCAATATGGATGAGTTTGCTATGGGCTCTTCCACAGAGCATTCTGCCTTCTTTCTCACCTACAACCCCTGGGATTTGTCTCGCGTCCCTGGAGGTAGCAGTGGCGGCTCAGCTGCTGCCGTAGCTGCTGACGAAGTTGTCTATGCCCTCGGCTCTGACACCGGGGGCAGCATCCGTCAACCAGCGGGGTTTTGTAATGTGGTTGGCCTTAAGCCAACCTATGGTCGGGTGAGTCGCTTTGGATTGGTTGCCTTCGCCAGCTCCTTGGACCAGATTGGACCGCTCACTAAGGATGTCACTGACTGCGCCTTAGTAATGAATGTAATCGCAGGATATGATGCCAGAGATTCAACCTCAGTCTCACACCCTGTACCAAATTATACCCTCCCACTGGTTCCCGACCTCAAAGGGCTACGTATAGGCATTCCCAGGGAATACTTTGTAGAGGGCATGCAAAATGAAGTAAGAGTAGCTTTAGAGATAGCCATTGAAAAGTTAGGCGAGCTAGGTGCAGAAATAGACTGGGAGGCCTCATTGCCCCATACCAAATATGCTTTGGCTGCCTACTATATACTTGCGCCATCTGAAGCTTCAGCCAACCTGGCCCGCTATGATGGAGTCAAATATGGCTTCCGTGAACGGAATGCCAGCAATGTAATAGAGGCAACAGAAAAAACACGACAATTTGGTTTCGGTCCCGAGGTCAAAAGACGCATAATGCTAGGGACTTATGCTTTGTCTGCCGGTTATTACGACGCTTAC
This sequence comes from uncultured Dehalococcoidales bacterium, assembly GCA_964592065.1. GTDB lineage: Bacteria > Chloroflexota > Dehalococcoidia > GIF9 > AB-539-J10 > JAFGBN01. Next base: position 9,376 of record CAZQDF010000003.1, read on the forward strand.
TATCTTAAAGCACAGAAGGTGCGCACTCTAATAAAGCAGGAATTTGACCAAGCCTTCAAAAAATATGATGCTCTGGTTACTCCGACATCACCAACAGTAGCCTTCAAATTGGGCGAGAAGTTAGACGACCCACTACAAATGTACCTGAGCGATGTCTGCACCTTACCCGTAAACATAGCTGGAATCCCAGCTATATCCATTCCCTCTGGTTTTGCCGATAACTTACCCATAGGCATGCAGATTATGGGTAAGCCCTTCAGTGAGGAAACATTGTTACGCATTGCCTTTGCCTACGAGCAAGCAACCGATTGGCATAAGAGGAAGCCTCCATTATGATATTAGAGGTGAAATGTTATTCAAGTTATACCTACGCCCAGGAGCCACGGTCTTTCACCTGGCAAGGGGAAGAAATTAAAATAAAAGAAATAGAAAATGCCTGGCGAGAGCCAGGCAAAAGACTATTTAAGGTTATTACTGATGATGGAAAGTCGTTTGAGTTATGCTACAATGAAATGGTAGACCAGTGGTCAGCTAGTGAGTTGTAGCTCAGGAGGAATATGAAACAGATTCTCGAAATCCTGGAAGAGAGTGCCCGAGCAACCCCGGAGCAAATTTCCACCATGGTGGGTATGCCTGTTGATGAGGTAGAAAGAATAATCAAAAAAGCTGAAAAAGACAAAATTATTTTGAAATATAAAACTATTGTAGACTGGTCTAAGTTGGGGGAAAAGGAAGTATGGGCTTTAATTGAAGTTAGAGTAACACCCCAGCGAGATGTTGGCTTCGATGCTATTGCTGAGCACATTTACCAATTTCCCCAGGTATATTCTGCTTATCTAGTCTCAGGCACCTATGACCTTGCTATATTGGTGAAAGGTAAAAACATGCAGGAAATTTCCAGCTTTGTGACGGAAAAGCTAGCCCCCTTAGATAAGGTGCAAAGTACTGTCACTCACTTCCTTCTCAAGCGATATAAGGATAGTGGGGAAATCCTAGAGCTCATTGAGCAGATTAAGCGATTGCCCATCACACCGTAGCATGACAGAGATACATTCTACTTCAGTTAAAACTTTCGATAGCCTTGTTTCTCGAAAGGTAAATGCCATTCCGCCATCGGGCATCAGAAA
>CAZQDF010000003.1:10602-22959 GCA_964592065.1 uncultured Dehalococcoidales bacterium
GCTTTGAGAGCCATCCTCAATCCAGGCGATGAGGTCATTATTCCGGATCCATGCTATGTTGCTTATCCTTCAGATATCATCCTAGCTGGTGGCGTGCCAATCTCAATTCCCACCTGTGAAGAGAATAACTTTGCTATCAAGGCTAGAGATATAGAAACTCAGATTACGAAACAGACTAAAGTTATTTTAATTGGCTACCCAGCGAATCCCACCGGAGCAGTCATGACTAAGGAAGAGTTAAGTGAAGTTGCCGAATTAGCCCGAAAATACAACTTATTAGTAATATCTGATGAGATTTATGCTCGCCTCGTTTACGGTGTAGACCATACCTGCTTCGCCAGCCTGCCTGGAATGAAGGAGCAAACTATCTTGCTTGGTGGATTTTCCAAATCCTACGCTATGACCGGCTGGCGTGTTGGTTACATAGCAGGCAATCAACAACTTATCGAAGCCATGACCAAGATTCATCAATATACCATGCTCAGTGCTCCCACAATAGCCCAAATGGCAGCTATTGAGGCACTGAAAAATGGTGAAAACGAGATCAAGAGGATGGTTCAAGAATATGATGGACGTCGTCGAATCATAGCCAAAAGATTGAGTGAAATAGGTCTGTCTTGCTTCGAACCCAAAGGTGCCTTCTATGCTTTCCCTTCGATAAAAGCTACTGGAATGACTTCAGAAGAGTTTGCTGAAAAACTGTTAGTAGAGGAGAAAGTTGCTGTAGTGCCTGGCTCCGCCTTCGGGGAACATGGTGAGGGTTTTATTCGTTGCTGTTATGCTACTTCTCTAGCCAACATCGAAGAAGCTCTCAGCAGAATGGGCAGATTCATCAAAAAGAACCGCTAGGGGAAAACAAGATGGAGAAGGAATTATATCCTATGTGTGCCAAGTGTGCTCAGAGGATTTGTGACCCTTCCAGTAAAATCGGTGCAGAGCTGCCTCCTATAGAAGAAGCACCGCCTTTCTGCCCTATGCGGCTTAATCCCGATGTAATTGAAAAAGCTGTAGCTGAGTATGAACAGAAGGATGTCAAAGAACTTGCCCGCCTCGCCTCGATACAAGAGGCAGAGTGCTACGAATGGATCTCGACAGGAATCGGAGATAGATTAGGACTTAGAACCAAAATTCCCAGAGTGGAGGAGACGATCCAATTCGCTCACAAAATGGGCTATCATAAGTTAGGTATTGCTTTCTGTGTGGGCCTGGGGAACGAAGCCAGAATCTTGGACATGATATTAGAGAACCACGGTTTCCAAGTAGTATCTGTTTGCTGTAAGGCAGGTAGATTTAACAAAGAGATGATAGGTCTCAAGAAGGAAGAGACGATAGGGGGGCCTAAAGGTCATATATACTATGAGTCTATGTGCAGTCCTATCACCCAGGCGGAAATCATGAATTCGGAGAATGTAGATTTAGCTATCCTTTTGGGGCTATGCGTTGGGCATGACACCTTATTTATCAGGTATTGTAAGGTTCCAATAACTGTGCTTGCAGCCAAGGATAGGGTATTTGGACATAACCCCCTGGCTGCCATTTATCTCTCCTCTTCGTATTATAGCAGGCTTACGACTCAGCCTTCCGAAAAGCACTAGAGGAGCAAGTCACTCACGAATATCCTCCAAATTAACACGCCGAGGGAGCTTCATTTTCTCCTTGACTTCCTTGATGGTCTCCTCGGCTATAACTTGAGCTCGGTTAGCCCCTTCAGCAAGAACCTCAGTGACATAATTAGGTTTAGCTATGAAAACAGCTCGCTTCTCCCGAAAAGGTTCGAGCGCCGAGCTAATGCTTCGAGCCAAAATCTTTTTGCAATCAACACAGCCAATGCTAGCATGACGACATTCTGAAGCAATCTCCTCTACTCGAGCAGGAGTGAAAAACTTGTGGAGCGCAAAAATGTTACACGCCTCAGGATGCCCCGGGTCGGAGCGGTACCGCCGAGCTGGGTCTGTAAACCCAGTCATCACTCGCTCCATGATTTCTTCGGGGGAGGCTGCTATTTCGATATAATTATTGTAGCTCTTGCTCATCTTCTGCACTCCATCCAAGCCTGCAACTAAAGGAAAAGAAGTGAGTTTCGCTTGTGGTTCAGGAAACACAAATCCATAAAGGGAGTTAAAGCGCCGTACTATTTCCCGAGCTAGTTCAAGATGGGGAAGCTGATCCTCACCTACAGGAACAACCTCTCCTTTATAAAGAGCGATATCTGCTGTCATAAGAACGGGATAACCCACCAGTCCATAATTGACATTGTGTGGCTGCATTTTTACCTTCTCCTTAAATGTGGGAACACGCAATAACCAACTCAAAGGAGTCACCATGCTGAATAAAGTATGAAGCTCCTCCACTTGGGGGACATGAGACTGGATGAAGAGGATGCTCTTCTGAGGGTCAATGCCAGCTGCCAGCCAATCAAGAACCATCTCGTAGACATCTTCCTGAAGTGCTTCTGTACTTTCAAGAGTAGTAAGAGCATGAATATCCACCACGCAGTAAACGCAATCATAATCAGCCTGAAGGGAAACACAATTCTGAATGGTTCCTAAGTAATTCCCGATATGCTGTTTGCCTGTGGGGCGAAAACCAGAAAAAACGCGCTTCATCTTTTGTCTAGCACCAAAGCTTAGCATATTAAGAGGAACGGTAACAAGGTAAGAGGAATCTGACTTAGTCTGCTGCCTACAAGCTGAGTCAGCCTGGGGCTATTCGCACCTTCAAGCTAAATACAGTGGCACTTAATGTTGTAAGGCCTCCAGGTTAGAATTTGTCCACAAATTTATAGTCCAGCCAAACTTATAACGGCCGTGTTGCGTCAAAACAAAGTGTTACCGAAAAGGGCATGGTTGCATCATAAATAGTTTGCCCTCGGGTACGAATTTCAACGCAACGCCGTTCAAATAATATCACCTTTGCCTGGTGGGCTCTAGAATCCAGGATAACCAGCATGGACGAGGCAATCAGTGATGGCGTGCAGCGCGTCGCCACTGAAGGCTACCTGCCACCCACGATGCCAGAGATGCCATAATGATTGGCAGAATTGCTTTCTCTTGTGTTTATATAAGCAACTCTAGCATCTTATTTATGTCTGTCGCGGGAGACTTGCAATGGTAATTAAGACAGACATAAGCAGTAGCCTTGTTCCCGATGCTAGTTTGATATTTGGTAAACTCGGCAAGTTGACCTATTTCGGGCGATTCTTGCTCACTGGGATTGAGAAGGACTACCTTGTTTGGCACGAATTGGCTCATGAGCGCTGTCAGCATAGCTTTCGTGCCCGCTGCCTCTGAATTACCAGCGATGACCACTTCGCACGAAGGTCCGATACCAAAGTCCACGCTAACCATCAATTGGGTGTATGCCAATGGCAGTTTTTTGACATTTTGAGAGAAAGCCCGCCCGATTTTTGCCGCTTTCTCTTCGAGTTTAGGATTAGCAGTCATGCGGCCTAGACGAAGCAAGTTTAGCATTGCCACAGAATTGCCGGATGGGATAGCGGAGTCATAAATCTCTTTCTTCCTGATAAACAGAATTTCACCATCGTCGGGGGTCAGATAGAATCCGTCGTTTTCATCGTCCCAGAAATGCTTTAGCATCGCACTATTCAACTCAAGAGCAACCTTGAGGTAACTCACATCAGAAATAGCCTCATACAGTTCTATTAGGCCCCAAATCAGAAAAGTATAGTCATCCAAGTTGGCCGCTATACCAGCTTGCCCATCCCGATAGCGGTGTAAAAGCCTGCCGTCGGGCTTGCGCATATTCCTGAGCACGAAATCAGCGCCACGTTGAGCAGCTTCAGCATAGCCAGGTTCATCAAATGCTTGTGCCCCTTTTGCCAAGGCAGCGACCATGAGACCGTTCCAGTCAGTCAAAATCTTATCGTCTTTGAGGGGATGAATGCGTTTTTCACGGTGAACAAGTAGCTTGTGCAGGATTGGGTGCAGACGTTTCTGAAGGCCTTGCTGAGACAGGTTCAAGTCGGAGGCGAGTTCACCGAGCGATTTTCCTAAATACAGGATGTTTCTCCCTGTTCTCTTTGCGGTCGCCTGCTCCAGAAAGTTGCCATTCTGCTCGATGTTGAATACCTTAGCGACTAAATCTGCTCTTTCGCTTTCCAGTATTTGCTGGATTTCTTCCTGCGTCCAAAGGTAAAACCTCCCCTCCTCTCCTTCGCTATCAGCATCCTCAGCGGAGTAGAATCCACCTTCCGGTGCTGTCATATCCCGCAAAACATAGTCAAAGATTTCCCGGGCCGTTCTTCCGTATTCTTCTTTCCCGCTTGCTTGATAAGCTTCAGTATAAGCCATAGCTAACAAGGCTTGGTCGTAGAGCATCTTTTCAAAGTGAGGCACGAGCCATTGGGAATCGGTGGAATAGCGATGAAAGCCAAATCCAAGATGGTCATAAATGCCGCCTCGTCGCATTGCCTGGAGAGTTTTTTCAACCATCTCTAATGCCCTCTTGTCATCCGTGCGTTTCCAATAACGAAGCAGGAAGAACAGATTGTGAGGTGTGGGGAATTTCGGGGCATCGCCGAAACCAGCGTGCTGTTCATCGAAACGTTGGGAAAGCTGCTCATAAGCAAATTCTAGCGTAGATTTACCTAGTTCTTCACCCGATGCCTCCTGTGACGTTTGTTGAAGAGCGGCAATGATTCTATCGGATGCGCTCATTAGTTCGCTTTGCTGCGTCGTCCACAGCGTCTTGATCTGCGGGATCAGCTCCAGCATTCCAGTGAGTCCAAACCGACCCTCTCTCGGGATATAGGTGGTGGCGAAGAAAGGCTTTTTATCTGGCGTCATAATGATATTGAGAGGCCATCCACCACTGCCCGTTATCATCTGACAGAGAGTCATATAGATACTGTCTAAATCAGGGCGTTCCTCACGGTCTACTTTGATGGAAACAAAAAGCTCATTCATCAATCTGGCTACTTCAGGGTGTTCAAATGACTCATGTGCCATTACGTGGCACCAGTGGCAGGTTGAATATCCAATAGAGAGAAAAATAGGTCTGTTTTCCTTCTGTGCTTTCTCGAATGCCTCTGGCCCCCATGGATACCAGTCAACTGGATTATCTGCGTGCTGAAGCAAGTAAGGAGATGTCTCTTTTGTCAGCCGATTGGGCATGGGCTTCTCCTGCCGTTCATCGGTATGTATTCCTTGAACCACTGCCCACTACTACCACCTGAGCACCCACCTCCCTCATAGCCCTCATTGGCTCAGTAGGCTCAGAGTTTTCAAAATCTTCCTCAGCCAGAATAGCGATTCGCTTCCCCGATATTAACGCCATCCTATCCTCCTAATTACAGAAACTCAGCTAGCAGCTTTTCTGCCTGCATCGGGTCGAGCTTCCGCTGGACCAAAGGCCCCTTTCTTAAGACGGGAAGTCGTTCCTCATAGGCAGGCTTCTCCTCCCTATAGATTACCCCGATAGGTATCTTATCGCCCCATTCCTGGGCCTTCTCGAATGCAGCCAGTTTGTCCTCTGGGTGGTAATCAGCCCCCTCCAGCTTATAAATCCTCTCCCGATACCAAGCGAAGGTGTTCTTGCGGTTGAATGAGACGCAGGGTTGGAGCACATCAATCAGAGCAAATCCACGATGCTGGATTCCCAGCACAATGAGCTGGGCGAGGTGTTCAATATCCCCGGCAAACCCCCTGCCTACGAAGCCAGCACCAGCAGCTATGGCCAGCGCGATGGGATTCAATGGCATATCTGCCCCTTGCGGTGTAGTCTTGGTGACAAAGCCGAAGTCGCTTGTAGGAGATGCCTGACCTTTAGTCAAGCCGTAGACCTGGTTGTCATGCACTAAGTATGTGATGTCGCTATTGCGGCGCGCAGTGTTGATGAAGTGGTTTGCCCCTTCACCATACCCATCACCATCGCCAGCAACAGCGATAACGATAAGCTCCGGGTTAGCTATCTTAGCGCCTGTAGCCACTGGCAGCGTCCGGCCATGAAGGGCATTGAACACATTGCCCTTGGTATAGTGGGGCAGCTTGCCTGACTGCCCGATGCCAGATACCATCAACACTTTGGAGGGTTCGATCTGAAGTGTGACCAAAGCATTCTCAAGCGCTGTCAGAATTCCAAAGTTGCCGCATCCGGGGCACCAAGCTGGTTTCCTCCCGGCATAGTCAGCCATCTTTACCATGATCAGATCACCTCCTTCTTAAGCTCGCTGACAATAAGAGCAGGGGTAAAGGGACGTCCATCAAACTTCAGGATATTCCCATCAACCCTGATTCCCGTCTCCGCCCGGATGAGTCGCGCTAGTTGCCCGGTGGCATTATTTTCCACCACGAAGCTGCGACGAGGCCTGGCGAGGATAGTGGATACTGCTCCAGAGGGAAAGGGCCATAGCTCGTTCAGGTGTAGGAAGTTAACATCCAGGCCTTCACCTCGCAGAATGTCCACCGCTTCCTTCAGTGCTCCGCAAGTGCTGCCCCAACCGATAAGCGTGACCTCGGATTCTTCAGGCCCATAGATTTGTGGCTGTCTGATTTCATTCCTCAGGCTATCGGCTTTGCGCAGCCGCTTGAGCATCATCTGCGTCCTGATATTGGCATCTTCAATAAGGTGTCCTTCTTCATCATGCTCGTCAGCATCGGTCACCACCAAGGCATCCCCTCCTGGCAAAGCCCTGGGAGATATGCCCGAAGGCGTTATCCTGTGTCTCTTATATTCGCTCGGCCTCTCTATTTCTTCCCCGAGAAGCAGCCCTCTATCAATATTTACGAGGGAGAGGTCAAACTTGTCTACTGTGGAATAGGAGCTTGCCAGAAGCTGGTCGGTGAGCAGAATTACAGGCAGTTGATACCTCTCGGCGTGGTTGAAAGCCTTAACCGTCAGCCAGAAGGCGTCTTCAATTGTGCCCGGGGCGAGAACAGCCCGCGGGAAATCCCCAGGGGCAGCGGTGAGCACAAACTGAAGGTCGCCCTGCTCCGTTCTGGTGGGAAGGCCGACGGCAGGAGCCGGCCGTTGTGCAATTACTGCCACGATGGGAGTCTCTGTCATCCCTGCTAGCCCCAACCCCTCTACCATGAGGGCAAAACCATCCCCTGAGGTGGCGGTCATGGCTCTAGCTCCAGCGAAGGCAGCCCCGATTATCATGTTTATTGCCGATATCTCATCCTCCGGCTGCACCACAATTAGGCCAAGCTCATCAGACTTACTCGCCATGTATTCCATTATGGATGTGGCAGGAGTCATAGGATAGGCAGCCACGAAGGTACATCCAGCAGCAATGGCTCCCAGAGCTATGGCTTCATTGCCAGTTATCAGCATCCTGTTTTGATAGTCTAGAGGCTTAAGGCTGTCCTTAAACTTTCCCTTGAAATTCTCTATGGCATATTCATATCCTGCCGCTGCTGCCTTAACGTTGCTTTCGCCCAGTTCACCGGCGCCAAAGTGCTCCCTCAGAACATCAACTGCTATATCTAAGCCATAACTCGTCAAAGCAAAAGCAACCCCTAAGCCAACTGTGTTAGCCATCACCTTGCTCCCAGCCTTTTTCACAGCCAGAGACTCTAGGGGCACGCCAAACAAATGACCACCGCTGCCAATATCTCTAGCTTTATCCGTATCGAACACCATTACCCCTCCAGGAGCCAGCTCCCCACGATGAAACTCTACGCTTTCCTGATTCAGGGCAAGCAAGATGTCCACTTCCTCAGAGATGACCCCAACTTCGCTGTCGCTAACCCTAACCCTGAAGAAATTGTGACCACCTCTTACCCTGGATTCATAGTCTTGGTCAGCAAAAACGTGGTATCCCCCTCGGGCAAAAGCCTTAGCCAGGATGAAGCCCACAGACTGTACCCCCTGTCCTGCTTCTCCCCCAACCATCAAATTGACACTTAATGGCATCTTGTTCTCCTTGAAACAGTTATGATAATTGACTCCGACTTGACGTCCTCACTTTATTCTCCTCAATTTTCCCAGTAGAACAAAGACACTACATAAGTTAGTAACGTTTGCACAGACTATCTGCTTCGCTATTGCTCTGCAGGCGGCTTGCCTGTTGAATTAGAAGCTTCCGATTCTATCTTCGCCTCAGCCTCTTCCTCATCCTCGGCTTCTTTCTGTCCGAATACGGTCCATTCATGCAGCTTCCTCATCTCACCCAGCAAAGCTAACTTCTTTAAAACAGCCTCGTTTTCTTTCTCGGAGCCCATTCTATACCTCCCTAATCGGTAGTGGTAGGAAAACCAGCAGCAACCCATGCCTTTACACTCCCTAAGACATTACATACATCTCGGTAGCCAGCCTGCAGCAGGATACTGGCACCAAGCCCAGCTCTATGCCCCACATTGCAAATCACCGCTACCGGCTTGTCTGTGGGAACTTCCCCCAGTCTCTGCTCAAGGTGGCCTACGTATATGTGAAGTGCCCCTTGTATATGCCCAGCGTCCCATTCATCTTGCGCCCTGGTATCCAGAACCAATAGCTCTTCACCTCGGCCTATCTTATCTTTAAGCTGGTGCACCGAGAGCAAAGGGAGGCTCTCTGTGGGAAACCCAGAATTGTACCAGCCTTCAGTGCCGTCTTTGAGATAGCCTATAATCCGGTCATAGCCAGCGCGTATTAGATAACGGACTGCCCTCTCCACATGACACTGGTCTTCTAATACCAGCAGGATAGGTTTGCCATAAGATAGGACCCAGCCAGCAAAGACAGGTAATCCTTCCAGCCAAATGCTGTAAGCTCCTCGAATGTGAGCACCACCAAAGGCAGCCGGTTCACTGGTATCAACAACCGCTGCTCCTCGTTCCATCTCTTCCCTAAACTCAGTTGGAGTAAGCGGAGCTAGTAGAGGCATGCAGCCGAGAAGAGGAGGGCCTTCTAGGTTATACTTTTCCATCCGGCGAAAATAGTGAGGCCTCTCCGGTTTCTCGGCCACCTTATATTTTATGAAGCCGTCTCTACTCTTCCGAAGCAAGGGGTTTTGGGCTTTTTCTATACCGAGGGTACTTTCATCTCTGTCAGCAATGTTCGCGCCGCAGACTGAGCCGGCACCGTGGGCTGGACACAGAATAATCCCGTCACCCAAGGGAATAATTTTGTTGAAGATGCTATCGTAAAGATTCCCAGCCAGCCTTGGAGCTTCATCGGCCCCATACAGATCAGTTCGCCCAACATCACCCACGAATAAGGCGTCTCCAGTAAATACCATTACCATAGCTTCATCGGTGGAGAGGTCAGTCAAGGCATAGGACATGCTCTCATCGGTATGTCCTGGGGTATGAATAGCAAGTAATCTGAGGCTGCCAATTCGGAATTCCTGCCCATCTTCCAGTGTATTGCCGTATTTCCATGGCAACCCAGGACCGTGATAGATTTCGGCGCCGGTGAAGTGATTCAGCTCCACAGAGCCGATTACATAGTCTTCGTTGCGGTGGGTCTCAAGAATGTATTTTATTTTCAAGCCGTGTTGTTGAGCCAGGTCAACATAAATCTGGCAATCGCGCCGGGGGTCAATCACTGCCGCATCACTACCGGAGCCGATTAAGTAAGAATTATGGGCAATTCCTTCTGATTTTATGCGTTGAAAAATCATCCGGAGCCTCCCTTTCTATCTATCGTTGCCGAGTGGTCTCTGCCACCCGCTTTAGTAGAGTATTAGCGTGATTCCGCTCTTCCAGGGCTAATTCGTGGAGAAGTGTTTTGGCATCTGGATTCTCAACCAAAGCCGAAGCCCGTTTGTAAAAGTCATATGACATATACTCCTTTTCCAAAGCTATCTCCAATGCCTCCATCTCATCAACGAATTTCTCCTCTACTTTGGTTAGAGCCGAGCTTATTTCGATACCGCCCTCCATATGTTCCACCTTGAGTTCCCGCTTAAGCTCTTCCAAATGTGGGAGTGCCCCCTCTCCAAGCAAAGTAACAGCACGCTGGTATAGCCTCTGCATATGTCCATCTTCAGCATCAGCCAGCATCTGAAATGTTTCCTCTACCTTAGGTGACGCAGTTTTACCTTTAGCTGCCGTATAGAAATCCCAGGAGCCCTTTTCCAGTTTGATACCCAGCATAAGGATATCTCTAACCCCCGCTACTTCAGTTACCAACTCAGGCCTTCTTTCAGGCATTCCAGTGATACTTTCGTAAGCCCAGTTGAGAATACCACCATCAAGGTGATGAACGCCTTTGAACCCCAGCCCACAGAGTGCTATGGCGGCCGCCATACTTCTGTGCCCTGAGCGGCAATAAGCGATAATCTTCTTATCCCGGCCTAACTCACTCTCTCTAGCTTCCAATTCGCCCAGCGGGATAAGTGTAGCTCCGGGAATGTGCCCAGCCTCGTACTCCTCAGGCTGCCTGACGTCCAGAAGTATATACTCGCCCTTCTCGTCCTTGTCCAGCGCGGTTTTGACTTCGCCCGGCGACAGGCTTTTTATCTCATCAATGGCACAAGCTATCTTCACCGGGAAAACTCCTTCTGCAATTCCCCTTGCCAAGCTAGATTTCTACCAGAATCCTGTCATCTTCGACCTTCACATTGTACACGCTAAGCGGTTTAGGTCGTTTGACTGCCTTGCTCACCGCAGAAATCAACCCGGCCTTCTTTAACCAGCGGACCACCCGTCCATCAGTGAGGTCAAACTGAGAGCCATGCAGGGGGCAGGTGACTATTGTCCCTTCCAACTTGCCCTGCGACAACTTCCCACCCATATGAGGACAGCGGTTGTCAGCAGCGTAATAATTGTCACCGGCCCTGGCCAGGAGGATTCCCTTCCCCTGAGCTAAGACCTCTTTCATGGCCCCATCAGCAAGTTCTCCACTCCCGGAGACTTCCACCCAATTGCTCATTTATTCCACCCTCCCTTACCAGTATACTAACACTCGATTCAGTTCTCAAGTAAATGAACCTCGGTCCCAAATTTGCTATGCTAGCTCAATTCTAGCACCAAATGGTTTACTAATTCACGAAGAGACTCAGTTTCCGTCCGCCTTGTTTCCACCCCGGCATCGGTAAAAGCATGTGCGAAACCCTTCCCCGACAAGCTTTCCTTAGCCACGACCACATCTGGCTTGTGACTGAGCAAGAACTCGGCCACTTTCATACCTCTACCTTTGACAAGACCTAGGTGAGGATTGGCCACCAACTCTTGCCTTTGCACTCTTTTCTCTTTCATGTCCATATCTACCAAGGCGAAATAAGGTGATTCACCAAAGTGCTCGCTGATCCCTCCTTGATAGTTGGCCAGGGCAACAGCATATCGAAGCTGAGTTTTTCTCCGCGGCTCATAGTGTATCAGCACACGGTCAACATTGGGTACCGACTCTTTAATTCTGTTCTTAATGCGTTCGCTGACCGAGTGCGCCTTCTCCAGATCGGATATCCGCAGGGTTACGCTAACCTCTACGAACAGGTATCTGCCTGAAGGGAAACATAATTCTGAATGGTTCCTAAGTAATTCTCGATATGCTGTTTGCCTGTGGGGCGAAAACCAGAAAAGACACGCTTTGCCATTTGAGTGTTCTCAAAGTTTAGCATATAGGAACACCTTAGTGGTAGCCCGCATTGGAAGTTCCTTGAATTTCTATTCGAGAAAAACAGCTAATTCCAGCTTTACAGCAGCTACTTATTTCTTACCCAAAGCCCACGTGTAAGTTTGGCAAGTATACTAGCATGGATTAAACAGGAGAGGTTGCAGACTAGACAATTTGCCATATTGTGCACAATTAGGCATTTTGCTCTATCTCTATTCAGCGAATTCGAAATTAGCTACAGCCTAGTAAAATTCCTGTTGAGCGTAGGATGTGCCGCTAGATACCTTGACACGCTATGCGCTATAATTGGCTAATTAGTGAGGGGTTGGCCTATCTAGGCATATCTCTTCCACAAGGAGGCAGAGGTGAAAGTCCAGAACTATCGTCAAGTCGTGGGCAAGGAAGCTGTACCAGGAGTAATTATGCGCATTGTTGCCGGTCCTGATGAGGGAGCACCGAATTTCGTTATGCGCGTCTTTGAGATACAACCACAAAGCTCCACCCCTTGCCATTCCCATGCTTGGGAACACGAGGTCTTTGTACTCTCTGGGTCGGGTGTAGTTAGACACGCACAAGCTGAAACGCAACTGAGCGAGGGAGATGTCGTCTTGGTTGCTCCTAATGAACAGCATTCTTTCGCTAACACGGGTGAGGACCTTCTTCGCTTCATATGTGTCATTCCACTTGTTGATGGAAAGCTACCGAGTATGCCTCTAGCGGAATAAGCAAGGCAACTCACAGTATTGTGCGCCCAGTCTACGTCCTGCAGTATGTTTCCTATGAGTGAATAGCATACTCGCACAACATACTATATAGTTTTAGTCAATGGCTCCAGCAATCCTGCTCTCTATTTCA
>CAZQDF010000004.1:0-20632 GCA_964592065.1 uncultured Dehalococcoidales bacterium
CTTCGAGAACCAAGCACGATAGCCGTTTTCTGAGGCATCTCTCTAGCGGTTTTCTCTGAATATTATATGGGGCTACCAGCTCTGAAGACAAGATAGTGTTAAGGCTAAAGCTTTTCCATTTTGGTTGATTTGTCATATATAGGGGCATCGCCTAAGTGCGGAAAACCTAAAAATGCCATATTGCGATATTCGTTACCTGGTTCAAATATGTCTGCGGTGCTTTTCAAACATGAATGGAGCTTCTTATGATGCCGTTTACCTTGTTATATAATCCTGGATATGTGACAAGTGAATTAGCGTATTGGAGTGGATCCCCGGAGCTACATAGTTTAGATTAGGAGTAACTGGCAGAGTAGGCTTCACCATTCTATCGAGGCATTTATGATCTAAAGAGGCTTGACTCGAACTGGATTACTGCCCACCACATGGGTTTAAAGCATTAGTTGCTATGAAACAAAGTAGGATGCTACCTTACCAGACCACTGAAACCGTTTCTGCCCAAACATCGGGACGCGGTCCGATAGCTTGCTACCCTTGTGTTCGAACTTCTACATGATTCTGACCATGCCTTGGAAAGCTATCTTCCTTGACTATAGACAGCCAGCCATCGAAAGACAATCCAACTCCAGCTTTTTCTGCCGGAGTTCTATAGTTCAAGTCCTTATGAGGCTTAAAGAAGTTGTAATGAACTGAGCAGCCGTTTAGTGCCAACCTAGACCTCTTTTCCTTCTTTGTTTTCTGTATTACTTTAATGCGACGCTTTAGAGGTTTGTTAACCTCCTCTGTCATATCTTTGCTGGGTTTTATTATAAATCTCATGTACTGAGAGCTTCTTATATCGTTTTTAGGCACTAACTCAACGTTGTTCAGATATGTTTGCAGTGTGTTCGTGATAACTATACGTGGAAATTTGCCAGCTTTTTCAGTTGCCTGAGCCACAAGTGCCTGCGCATTTTGCATGGTGCGTAACCGCGACATATGGGAAGCTAACAAGAATCTAGTCTCAGAGTCTATTATGTCCCAAATCCACCACTTTTCACCGTTTATCTTTAGAGACGTTTCAGCAGCGATCCAAACGTCTCCTACCTTTGGTCTGTATGCTTCGGTCTCTTCAATAGCCATTTCCGTAAAACGAACTATCCACCTGTAAATGCTAGAAATAGAAGGATAGTTTCCATATTGTTGTTCTATGCACCCACGAATAGCACAAATAGACTTTCTTTCGTAAAACATGTCTAAAACTGAAGCTACCTGAAATGAAGGTGTCTTCATATGAGGCAGGGCGTCGTTATCGGCAAACTTTCTTTCACAGTCCTTGCAAAAGTATCTTTGAAGACCTTGGTATTGTCCATATTTGACGATATTTTTCGAGTCACAGAATTTGCATTTGGATACATGTCTTTGTCGGTCTAGACTGTGTCTAAAAAAGCCGCTTATAGCGCAATTTATTGTCATTTTTATTTCACTATTTCTCTTAGGTATTATACTATGCCTTGTTTAACAACACATCGTGAGGCGACCTAGCCCCTGAATTGAAAATAAGGAAGTAAGCTCTTGGCCCGCCCCGTTATTTCCCTTTGAATAGAGCAAAAAACCTATCCTGGTATTCTGTAAATAAACCCCATCTGTTTAGCTCAAGCACCAATTCAGGAGCTCGAGAAAGGTCGCGGCTTGCCTGCTTAAGGAGCTCCTCAATATGGTTTCGAGCGCCCTTGGGCACTCCGCTGCTATCAATGTCAAGAAAACCCCTGCGGTGAAATTCGGCTACGTTGGTATGGATTGACCTTTTAGTCAGTTCATAGACGAACATAAGCAGGGATACATCCCACAATTCCTCTAATCCTTTAATTATGGTGCTTAAGGGATTATGTTCTTCATCTATCCTGGCAGTGAGCTTATCTATCACTCCCCTGATAGGTTCGGAGACCACATTCATGTCTTTGGGCTCGTTCTTATATCTGTAGAAAACACCAGACTCGTTGGGGTGCTCTCTGGCCATCATATCTATGTATCTTTTCGCCTGCTGGCTAAAGCCCTCGACATTAACCAGATAAGCCGGGGTGATAATCTTGGGCCTTTCAGCAACTACCTTTCCGTCTCTAACCACGGTGATATTCCCTGCCAGCTCAGTGACCACCCAATAATCAACAACAGAACTGCCAAAAGTAGCTAGCTCTTGCTGTGGGGCCCGGATTAATTCCGTATGTTTCAGGGCATATTTAATCTTGTCGTCCATCTCCTTAACTCTGCTTGCCATCCTGAGCGAAGCTAAGGATCTAATGCTCAGGACAGACTCCATGAAGAATCTCATTTCCCGTTTTCATAAAGAGACTCTTCGGTCGCTTCCCTCCCTCAGAATGACATCCGACTTACATCTCCTAAATAAGCATCTTGACCATGTAAAAATTGCGCCTCACCTTATCACTGCCGGCAATTATGTTGCCAGTTTCGGT
Organism: uncultured Dehalococcoidales bacterium; assembly: GCA_964592065.1. Taxonomy (GTDB): domain Bacteria; phylum Chloroflexota; class Dehalococcoidia; order GIF9; family AB-539-J10; genus JAFGBN01. The sequence continues at coordinate 2,454 of CAZQDF010000004.1, forward strand.
GCTATGACCGGGAACCAGATATTCCAGATCAAGCTGAGATAACCTGTCAATGCTTTTCTGTAGTAAAGAAGGACTGCCACCAGGGAAATCTGTCCTGCCAATGCTGTCAGAGAAGACCACGTCGCCGCTGACCAATACTTTCTCCTCTTTAAAGTAAAAGGAGAGCGACCCTGGAGAATGTCCCGGAGTTAGCAAAACTTTCATAGCCAAACCATCCTTGCCCAGCCGTAAATCGCCCTCTTTAAGGTAGAAGAAGGGCTTGATGGTTGGAGGCTTGGCGCCAAAGCTTTGGAAAAACATCTTTCCTATCTTGCTATAAAATTCATTCTCCTCCCGAGATAAAGTGAATAGAGCACCATTCCGTCTCACTATAGCTTCAGCAGCCTCAAAATGGTCAGGATGGCTATGAGTGATAATCACCAAGCCGACATCCTCTATCTTGAAGCCATCTTTCTCCATAGCCTGGTTCAGAGAGTCCAGGCAAGGCTCTCCCATCTCGTTTCTGATATGTCCTGGGTCAATCAGCGCATGAGGTCGGTCTCCCCTTAAGGCATGGCATAAAAGGCTAGTATTACAATTATTCCCTTTTCCTGCCCATATATAGCAATAAAGTTTTTCTGTTAATCTGATAGAGCTATGATAAAGCATGACTTTGACCTCAGTTGATATTATAAAATACAATAGGTTGTTAATGCCAATCTTGTAGCTACTCTGTCGTTGTGAGATGTCCTGAACATAAGGAAGGAAGATGGCGCAGCAATCTAATGTGAAGGAAAGGGGATATACATGGGTGAACTAAAGAGCGCTTGGGAGATTGCCCAAGAGAAGGCTAATAAGCTGGGTAAGCTGTCAGTTAAGGAAGAGCAGCGACAAAAGGAGGAAAAGTGTCGGCAGATTGGCCAGGCGATGACACAAAGATGGCTTGGCAGTTCTCAGGGGCAGAACCTGGTTGCGGAGGTAAACAGTTATCCTGAGGAGGAAAAGAGCTTAATAGCACGGGCTACCCTGGATTATCTGGTAGAGGCTATCGACTTTCAAAGCTCAAAATCGGGTGTTAGTAGGTTGGAGAGAGCTATCCAGGGGATAGCCAGCTTAGAGCCCAAGTCGCAGCCGATTACAGAGCGAATAACCAAGCTTGCCCAAGAACATGAACAGGCAGAAAGGAAGACCAGGCAAGAATTGGAAAGCAACTATAGAGAGCTTCTCCATCAACTGAGAATCTCGGGAACGGCAGTGGGCGATATCAACCTCGAAGCTACATCTGAGTGGCAACCAGCCCAACAGGGGTTGGCTGAGCTTTTTCGGCCCAGGCTCGATAGCCTAAAACAGGAGCTAATTTGCATTTTTGAGCCTATGTGCTAAACTTAATACTAAAGTAATGTGACCTAAAGTTCAGTAAGCAGTAGGTAAAATGATCAGGCTATTTGTAATTGACCAGCAAGCTTTCTTTCGCCAGGGGATATGCTCCTCTCTTTCTCAGCTACCCGATATAGAGATTTTGGGGGAAGCTGATGTTGGTGAGCGGGTGATTCCTACCATTGAATCTTTGCCACCTGATGTGGTGCTTTTGGGTGTGGATGCAGCTCCCAGCGATGGCTTACAGTTATGTCATATGATAAAGCAACATGTGCCCAGCGTGGCTGTCATTGTACTTAGCTCACAACTTGAAGATGACCAGTTTTTTAAGGCAATCAAGGCACAGGCCTCAGCTTACCTGAGCAAGATGGTCACTCCTGAAGAGCTAGAAAGTGCCATTAGGCGATGTGCTAATGGCGAGCACCCTATAAATGATACCCTTATCAACCGCCCCAAAGTAGCTGAGCAGATACTACAGCAATTTCATGAGCTTTCTAGGGAAAAAGAAGCGGCGACTTTCGTTTCGCCGCTCACCGTCAGAGAAACGGAGATTCTTAATTATATAGCTCAAGGCTACCTCAACAAGCAAATTGCTGACGTCTTAGATGTCAGTGAGCAGACCATCAAGAACCATGTAACCTCCATACTACGCAAGCTCAATGTCAATGCTCGTACTCAGGCAGTAGTAGTAGCCATAAGGAAAGGTCTGGTCTCCATCGACGAGGAATAGAAAGACCCACCTTAGAATTGGTGGGATTTCCCGGGATAAAAGCAGGAAACTGCCTAAGGTGCGCAAAGCGAGAGACGCTGATTATAGATTGCCTTGGAACGATTATAGTCAGTTTGGATGGCTGCCACTCGATACTTCTCGCTGGAGATTCCGACTCGAACATCTGTAAGGGTAATGACGTCATAGAGTTCTTGCCCACAGTTGGTGGGGATGGTGATGACGCCACGCTGCGACCGCAGCGACGCCATTCGGAGTATGGCGTCCGCACGTTCCTGCGTGCGGGTGGCGTCGTCAAGGTTGGGGTCATAGTCCTGCTGGAGGATATCGATGGCCTCTGCGAGTAAGTCCCAATCAAAGGCGTCCTCAAGGATTCTGGCTCCGCCAGCGGTGCGTCCGATGGCTCGGGCCCGGTTGGTGGGGACGTGCTGGCTATATTCCCCGGATAGGATTGTATGGTCTGTGCCGTAGGTATAGGAGCTGGCTTCGTCGTCTTTCAGGTCCTTGGTGAAGGCTTCCTGGCCGGTGACTATTAAGCCGTCTGGTACCAGGGAGAGGAGACGCCGTATAGCGGTATCCCCCGCGGTGCCCGGGTTGATGGTGAAGTCGGGGTAGAGGTTAAGAATGGCTGAGCTTCGGGTTACGGCTGGGTTGTTCCATAGCCTGATGCCGAAGCGGGCCAGGACAAGGTAAATGATATTCCAGACGTTCTTGGGGCCGACTGCGTCCTTGTTCCACCTCATTTGATAGCGGGCCGACCAGCGGTCGGCCAGTCCCCAGGCGTCGAGGCAAAGCAGTCTGAGAGTCGATAGTCCAGGGTCGCTAGTCCACTCCCACCCATCCACCCAGTAAGTGCCTGCTTCTACTGCCAGGCTGCCTTCGGTGGTCTTGTATCCGAGCTTGAGGACTATTTCGCTGCGGAAGCGAAGCGAAGCTAAGCCTCCCGTCCCTGGGCTGGCGTATTTACCTGCGGAGTTGTCCAGGGTCAAGATAAGCGAAGTATCCTCGCCTCTGCCGGGGGCGATGCGCTGGGTAACAGCGATGATGTCACCGGTGAGGTCTAAGGGGTCTCCCGCCGGCCTGGCTGCCCGCCAGACTCCGTCGGGGCGCTCGAGCCACCAATAGTCGGCCGTGCTCCGGAGTCTCAAGCCGTAGTCGCTGGTGAGGTCTAAAAAGGGCTTGGGCTCGGTGAAGGTAGTGTCAGAGAAGTAGGTGCCTTTTACCAGGTGAGAGGTAAGGGGTAGGGTATAAGCGGTAGTGCCGGTAAACTTCTCTACCGCGGTGATGCGGGTGGTCTCGCAGCTCTCAGGTGAGGATGGCAAGTGACAGTCGGGGTATTCATAGGTGATGTCCTCCCCCTCCGGGGACATAAGGAAGCTTTCCAGGGCGGTGAAGTTGTAGGTATCGCTGAACAGGGTCCTGAAAAGGTTGTAGTGATTGTATGGGGTATCGGTCTCCTTGCCGGCAAAGACGATTTCGCAGCCGGGCCAGAATGAGTTATAGGTGGCTCCAATGCCATAGGTGGTGGATAAGGGGTGGGTGGCATCGTTCCAGGTGTTCTGACCGGTTGACTGGTCGGAGCTGTCCAGGACAATGCCGTTTACCTCGCTGGCTTTGAGGGCGAAGCAGACTACTATGTCTCCCGTGCCCCACCAGCAAGCGGCCATAGAGAGGACGTCGGCATAGGCTACGAGCTGAGCGGGCGTCCAGTTGGCGCCGTAGTCGTGGCTGTAATACTTCCTGAGAGTGTTATCCGTCTTGCGGTAGAAGATATAGACCTTAGCTCCGTAGGCTGCTATGGCACAGGGACCGGCGCAATCGCTGGCGATTTCCGTCCAGGAAGTATAATCCGACTCGGCATCGGGGCTGGTTATCTTCTGGTGATATAGCTTATTGCTGGCTGCTGCCCTGATGCGGTGCATGGATCCATGGCCATCAAAGGCGATGCCGTGGTGGTTGTCGGGTTCGCTGCCGGTGTATAGCCTGGTCCAGGACAGGCGTTTGATGCCCTGCTCGAAGTCGTAGACTTTGGCCTCGACGTAGGGGAGCCTATCGGGCTTCTTCTGAGCGGCTTGAAGGGTGGCCAGGAGTCCGAAAACTTTTGCTGCGGCGCTCAGTAAACCTGCCCCGGCTAGAGTAGCTATGCCGTTTGCAATCCGAATGCCTTGAGCGGATAGGGTGCCAAGCCCGGACAGTGTGGCTTTGCCGAAGAGCACGATAATGGCTGAGACGGCTAAACTTCCTTCGCCAGAGAGGGTTGCGGCAGATGCTAAGATGGACCTTGCAGAGGCAGCCAGGCTGCCCGCCCCTGACAGGGCAGCCTTACCGGCAAATATTGCAACTGCTGAGGCGGTTAGATTACCGACGCCTGATAGGGAAGCTGCGCCGAGTTTGAAGACTAGTCCGATACCAGCAAGCGTGCCTGTTCCAGAAAGTGCTGCCTGACCATACCTGATGAAAGCGCCGATAGCAGCTAAAGTCCCGCTACCGCTCAGGGCTGCTTTACCAATTGCTATGAGTCTACCGATACCAGCTAAAGTGCCTGTTCCAGATAATGTAGCAGCACCTTCGTGAGTTACTCCCGATGTATAATCAACCTCAACATAGACCTGGGTGCAATAAGTAGGTATTTGGGTTTCTATGGAGGCTCGCATTGATACACCAATTTGCAGAGCGTCTACTTGAGCCCAAGTCCAAGCACCACCAACTTCAGGATTAGTAGTCCATGTATTCGAGTGTGTTGCCCAACCTGTAGGAATGGTCATCTCGGAAGATTCGTGAACAGCACCTTCAGTTTTAACACAGATTTTATAGTTAGTTTGTTGGGGAGTATTGCCCGCCATACCTCTAGCGTAAACTTTAATGAAATTGATTGTGTTTGAGCCTACCGAATGGACAGGTAAATTGTAGAGGTCTCTTGTCCAAGCACCTGATGTAGCAGATACAATACGAGTTGTAGCATCATCGGCACTTTCTTCATCTACACAGGTATAATGGTTATTACAGGCACTACAGCCAGATTGACCTGGAATATTACACTCATCTCCAGGAGCATTCGGTCTTAATGTCTCCACATCATTTCGCAGGTCAAGAGGTCTTGTGATGCCTTCTGGAGATTCAAGAGTGACAAGAAACCCCTTCTGCTCGGTTATCCTCCAGCCTTCAGATAAGCGTCTAGCTACATATTGCTGGCAGGTTTCGTGTAGAACTCGTTGCATTTAATTGCACCTCAAAGGATTCGCTCCTTGCTGGATTTTAGCCTTCATTTAGCCTTCCTATAACAAAAGGCGATAGCCGGCAAGATTATCCCCCTTTAAGCCAATCAGTGCCTCTTAGGCCACCGCCACATCTAAATCGCCGGCATTGATCTTGAAAGTATCACCGCTATTAACTGTCTTACTGGCATTGAGGGGACTGTGCATTAAGACGTTACCCCCGGTTAAGGCGTCCATCAGGGCAATATGGCTTATGGTGCCCCAATCCGCTGTGGCAGTTGGGAAGGTGATGTCCGATGCGTTTGAGCTTGCCCCACCTGAGGCTGCTGATAAGCCGGCGGGTTGCCTGGCATAGCTGCCGCCACTTACCTCGCCGGTGATTGTGCCAGCCTCCAGCCCGTTATCCGCCGTGAACAATGCTGCATAAACAGTTGCTGGTGGCGTGTAGGCCTGGTTGCGCAGCAGGTGGTCAATGATTTTGTCTTCCAGGTAGTCTGAAAATTCTGCCATTGTTATCCTCCTTTCTTTACTTATTCAGTCCTTTTACCAGAACGCTATCTGGATTAACTTGGCGATGATTAGCCAAGCGATGACGCCCATGGCACGGCCGAAGAGGTAGTAGTGATACTCCTTTAAGATTACCTTGTCGGGGTAGTCATCCTCATTCTTTGGCACTCGGGTTGGAGGTGTAAACCAAGGTGGCAAGGGGCATAGGACTTCGGATATGCCGGTGACAAAGGCGTGGAGCTCCTCCGGGGTGTCCATAAAATCTCGCCAGGGGATTTTCATTTTACTTACAGGACCCCTTTTGTCCGCCGGTGCGGCTTCCGGAGCCGGGACCTGGTCTCCGGGGAAAGCCACCGCCCCGGCCGTCTCGGGGGCCTGTTGCTCCTATCGGTGGACCTGTTCCGTCACGTTTGGGCATTGTTGTTAGCTCCTTTCTTCTCCTTTGTCTCGCGTGGCAGGTGAAGGAGTCGAACCTTCTCCTCTAGCTTATGGGGCTAGCGACTTAACCATTTGTCCTACCTGCTCCATCATTTCCTCTCCTTGATGTGCCTGACTGTCCTCTCACCCCACCATTCCAGGATGACGATGCCAGCCATGGCAAGGAACCATTCCGGGGCGTCGATTCTTTCCACCACGACCTGGGCGATGGTGGCGGCGAAGATGACGGTTACCACCGGCCTTGTGGCTGCTCTGAACGTGTCTCCAATATTCATTGTCCTATGTCAGCTACAACCTCGCTCTGAGAGGCTCTAATTTGCCCCTGTTTTTGGTTTTATGACCTGTAACACTCATTGGTCTGTTATGCGTCAGTATTTCAGCGGTCAGGCGAGGACTCCGAGGGTATCGGGGACGGGCTTGCCCGCCTTTTGGTAATGTCGGGCCAAATGCCTGGCTGCCTTAATAATTTCCTCCTCTGTGGCCTTAACCCTCTCCCCGCGGTAACCGCCAGGGCTGAGGGCTGCCACGGCCGCGGGCATGCGGTCCCAGTCCACCGTTTTCTCGATATCGAGCCTGCCCTGGAGAGCTCTGAAGATTGATTTGGTGTGATGGGGGAGCTTCCAGGTCTCGGGAACATGAGGGTCGCCGACGATGGCGAAGGCTTCTTTGGGAAGTCCCTCTTTGGTGATTTCCTTTTCCCTGGCTTCTTTGATTTTACTCTGTGCCATGGTTTCCTCCTTACACGGTAAATACTGCGATGACGCAGGCATCTTTGGGATTGCCTTCTGGCATAGCGATGATTACGCTGCGGCCGAGGGTCATATCGCCCGAGGCGATGTTTCGGGCGACGTTAAGGTTATCGAAATAGGTCGTCAAGCTGCCTGCGAGCTGGACGCCCGCCTTGTATGTGCCGCTGTCGAAGGTCTTTAAGACGCCTACTTCAATCATAGTTATCAGCTTTCAGTTAAGTGCTGACTACTCCTCCGCATAGAGTTCCTTTGAGACTACTCTGCTATCTGTGCCAATCTGCCTGAGCTTCTTCTCGTAGCGGTCAAGCCTCTGCTGTCCCCACTTCGAAAAGTTTATGGTGGCATGTCTGCCTGCGATGGTGGCTCTGTCCACGGTGTAAACGGATGCCGAGCTGGCCAGGTATCCTGTAGCTCCCAGGATGATGAGCTCCTCGAACTGCTGCGGGATAGTGGAAGATGCAGCGTCCAGGGTATGCCACTTGTGCCACCTGACACGGGCTTTCTTGGTGCCGTCTCCCTCGTCGGTCATGTAGAGCTTGTCTCCCCAGGACGTGAACCTCTGATAATAGGGCGGCGTTAAGTCCATGGGATACTCCACGGAGACGATGGCTAACAGGTCCGAGAGGCTGGAGATGTCGAGCTCCCTGTCATCGGCCGTGGTGGTGATTTCGTCTTCCTCCTGTATGGGAGAGGCCTGGGAAAACTCCCTGACTACCCGCTCGATGGCCCCGTCCACCTGGTCGTTGGTGAAGCGATAGTTGGCGGCGTCCTCGTCCTGTAAGTCCTCCCGGACTCTGGCTCTCATTTCGGTTAGGTTCATAATCAAACTCCTTGTTTTGTGGGGGGAGGGAAGGGTCGGTCTCTCTCCCGTCCTGTCTTCCCTCCCCTATGTATAAGGAGGCTAAATGTCCTGCCAGCCTCCCTGACAGGCATACTAAGATGTCGCTACCATACCGTAAGCCTCCAAGACATCAAGGATGGCGTTGATGGAAGCGATGGCTGTATCACGGTGCCCTGCGGTATCCCAGGCACCTTCCGCTGCTCCCGTGCCTCCTGCCGGAGCATCGGCGATATGAGCCTGCTGCGCCACGGTGATGAAGCTGGGAAAGCCAGGGCAGAGCAATAGCTCCGTAGCCTTAAGCGACTTACCCACAGCCTGGACGGCGTTTGCACCTGCGGTCTCGCTGACCTTGCCGGCATCGCCCAGGTAAACGGGATTGCCTGCGGTAGCTCCCGAAATGGCTCCTCCCACGACTGCCAGCTTATAGGCGGTGATGACGTCGCCGATAGCTCCGTTCTGACCAGCGACAAGCTCGGCTAAAACGGCGGTAGATGCCTGAGTAGCCAGCACCCAGCCTGAGCTGTAGCCGAGCAAATCGCCTGCCTCACAAGCTGCAGCAAGCTTGATTTCCACCTTACCTGCAAACTCCTTGATTGTTTTTGGTAATCCACTATCTTCATAAGCCATAATTTAATCCCTCCTTTTTTAAGAGCTCATCCAGTTGAGCATTGCTGCGTTCACGGTGGAGAAGAGGGCAAGTGAGCAATACCACTTAATCCTGGTTCTGGCAGCGTCCTTGGTCTCCAGACTTCCGAGTCGCTCGACCTGGATCATCTCAGGGCTGGAAAGTCCGCAGACGGCTCCCTCGCCCATCTGGAAGGCGTAGATGGTGGTGCAATTGCTGCTTGGACCGAGATTGTCACGAACCCAATCCGATATGGCTATGGGTATGCCATTATAGAGCTGGACAGTCTCACCCAGCTTGCCTGTACCGACCTCAAGGTTCTGGCCGGCGGTTCTGGCTAAAACCGCAATTCTCCTACGGCTCACGCGGCTCATTAAGAGAATATCAGGCTTGCCTCCCCTGACCAGGTCAATAAGGTTATCGAGCTTGGTCAGTGAAAGGGCGCCTGGAGTGACGGTGCCGGCAGCTCCAGTACCAGCGGATAGATGACCACCATAGCGGCAAATCCAGGCTACACCGCCAGTTTCGGTCACAGTGCCTCCCTCCACAGTAGGCCAGACAGGATTGGCGCTGTGGGAAGTGCCTGCTGCGGTGCAGACATACCGGAATCCGTTTTCCTCTCCTGCCTCAGGAACGACAACATCGCCTACGGCATAGGCTGTGCTGGCTGTCCAGGCTGTGCCTCCCACCACTTTATGAATTCCATCGAACTGCTTGGAGTTGACGAGGGAATCGCCCTGGATGAACTGCTTCTCGAACTCATGCCGCAAAGCCTTGGCCTTCTGCTCGATGACGGCAGTCTCAAGATCGTTGACGTTGGAACGGGTGGCCTTGAGGAAGTTGTCCACATCGGCGTCTCCGCCCAGGATTTTCAGGGCAGCGGTGACTTTATCGAACTCCGGAGTGGACTCGACCCAGGTGTCTCCGACATCGTAGAAGTTCACGGTGGGCAAAACGCTCTCGCGATTATATTTTAAGCTATTGCCCACGATTTGGATGAAGGGCATCTCCTGTAAAATCGGAGAGTCCTTGATAATGGTCTCGATGATGCCCTGCAACAGGACATCATTGGAGAGTTTACTTGCTTCGACTAATGATAGACTCATAGTTAGCTTCCTCCTTTTGGCTGTATTCCAGCGGCGATCTTCTCTCGGGCCGATAAGCCTTCGGTGCTGATAGCGCTTCTGGTTGGTGCACCTGCGGGGACTTTGGTTGCCGAGGCCTCGGACTCCATAGCCTTCTTGACGGACTCCACGATGGCCTTGCCCTTCTCAATGGAAGCGTCTATCTCGGCGATGGTCGCTCCAGTGAGGATGCTCTCGGGGACGCTGGGGTTAAGGGCTTTGGCCACGCCGAGGTATTTGGCCACGGCCTGGTCTCTGGCTTCCGTGACTGATGCCAGCTCAACGACCGAGGCTTCGAGCTCCTTCGTTTTGTCCGCTCCCAGGGTGACGGCTTCGCTGAAGTGCTTCTCAAGCTCAGCGATGCGTTCGTCCTTCTCAACCAGGGTGTTCTCCAGGGCTGCCCTGGCCGTCTTCTCCCCCTCAAGCTGAGCCTTGATGGCCTCTAAGTCCTCCGCTGTGGGTGCGTTGTTCTGGTTTTCCTGGTCTTCCTGGGTTTCTTTGATTTCGTCTTCCATAAGTTACTCCTTGTATTGAGCTTTTATTCAGGCACTTCCATCTCCGAGGCTACCGCTCTCTCTCTCGCTCCGCCACGTGTGGACTGTGCCCTAAACTCCTGATTCATTTCCAGGATTCTTGTCCTCTCCTCCAGCCACCTGCTAAACTCCTCGTCGGGGTCCTGGATACCCATTTCGTCCATAGCTGTCCTCCTGGAATGGACTCCCGCCTGGACAAGTAACTGTTCGTTCTGTGCCTGCCTGGCTGCATCCTGGGGCAGTATCGGCCCCCATACTACTCGGTGAGTGAGGCCCTCAAAGCTCTCACTCATATACTTGTCAGCCAGCCTCAATATCACGGCTGCCCGCTGGTGATAGGCGTTAGTTCTTATGGTCCGCTTCCTGGTTACCTTCTGAATTAAGCTGCCTAGCTCGATTTGCAGGGCTGCTCCCGATAGCTCCTTCTCGATGCCGCCATAGGCTGCCCTGGGGCACTCTGAGATATCATGCAGGGTGCGATAAATGGTGTCTATGTAGTCTATATGCAGTCTGATGCCCCCTCCCTGAAGCAGGTCCAGCAAATAGGCCTTGGCGTCCTCGGGGATGGTCCATACCGCTCCTGGCTGGACTTTGATGTCCTCGGCTGAACCGATGTTTTCCAGCACGGCAATAGGATTGCCCGACAGCTCAAGAATGCGGGATAGCTGCGACAGGGCTCGGTTTAGCTCCCTCTGGGGCTGAATTAGTGACGGTATGTCGGAGGTGCCCCAAAACTTCTTGGGCTCTCTGAGGTTGGGGAAGATGACGAAGGGGATAAAGCCGTAAGGGTTGGGCTTTGATTGCATAAGGTCGCTGTCCAGGAATAAGTCCAGGGTCTTGTCCGTCCATACTTCGGTTATGGCGGCTGACTTCTTAGTGATATCTCTGTCGTAAAGTAATTTAATCTCGTCCTGGCTAAGGGTGTATCGTGAAGCCACTCTCCAGACCTTGGCCAAATCATCTCCCAGCCACCAGGCGAATATACCGGAGACATCGGGCGCGGTGACCCTGATGCGTTTCTCGCCCTGGTCCCAGAATACCTTGTAGCAACCGTCCCCGAGGACGGCGGCGTCAATCTCGGTCTCCCAATCTAGCTGCTGGAGATTGTTTTGGTCATAAACCTGGCGGAGGACCTGCTCGGCTCTGTTGACCCTGGCTTTCGATTCCTCAGTTCCTTCGCCTGGCTCAGGGCCGGGATAACAGGCGAAGTTAAGTCCCTGCATAAGATAGCTGGTGACTTTATCAATGGAGACCTTGGCATAGTTAAATACCAACTGGCGGTGACGTGAAGCGGCCTGCCACTGGCTGCCGTTGTAGAAGTCCAGGTTAGTGCGGTATGTGTTAAGCCTCTGAGTATCTGTGCGGGCTAGCTGGGATGGATTGAAGCTTGTCCTTGAACGAAGTAAAGGATTATTCATCTCTCAACTCTAAATTCTAATTTGCCCTTTGGGCAAAATCATCTGAAATTGTTTAATTCCTCCTCTCCACCCTTTTTTGCCTTTGGCAAAAGTTCTAAACAAATTCAAAAATCTAAGTTCGAATACCAAAATTGCCTTTGGCAAAGATTTTGGAATTTCATTCTTAACTTCAATTAGTTTTGCCCTTCGGCAAAATCTGTTTTGAATTTTGGTTATTAGTGCTTTGACATTGTTTAGGATTTCGGATTTAGTATTTCTAGCCATTAGGATTTCGTGCTTGGGATTCCTGGTCATCTCTCTTTAAGCTTTGTAGTTGCCTGATTCATCAGGCTTAGTGAATTGAGCCCAATAAATTGGGCAACTACATCTTTGCCTCTGCCACTGCGTTCAATGCCCTCTGCACTGTCCTGGGGCTCACCTCAAATATGCGGGCAATCTCCTTGATGCTCTTGCCTTCCTGGCGCAAGTCCTTCATTCGCTCGGCTCTCCTTCTTTTCAGCCACTTCTCCTTTCCCCAGGGCTCCTCCTTGATACAACAGGGGAAAGGGCAGGTAAGACAATGTGGCCATAACTCACAGCCATTGTCCTCATAGGGCAATTCCTCGGGCAATAAATCATCTAACTCACTTTCCATATCTATCCGTGGAAATCCTAAATTCTAATTTCTAAGCTCTAAACAAGTTCAAAATTTCAATGTCTAAATTCAAAACCCTCATGTTTTGGTCATTGGAGCTTGGGGCTTTGATATTCTTAGCATTTCGTATTTAGCGCTTAGGACTTTCCATATCAACTGTGGTTCTATATTTGCCACCCTGAACGAAGTGAAGGGGAAGGGTCTCTGGATTCCTCGATTCGCTCAGGATGACAAACTGAGTTGCTAGATAGTCCATAATTTAGCACTTGTGTTCTAATAAGGCAAGCCAATTTTGTCACAAAGGTGATTTTGCCCTACCTAGTAATAAAAGGTATTGACAAATTAGAGCTAGCTGATAAAATGCAAGCAAAGTCAGTTTAGCTTTTTTGCTGGTTTTTTGGTTTAACCTATTGACAGATATAAAGGTATTAGTGTAAGGTAGTGTAGAGCAGAAGGGCTTTTGTCCCCCTTTTTCGAGGGAGGGGATTTATGCCCTGGACTTTTTTGTGTAGTGAAGGAAAGGAGGTGATGCCTATGGGAAATTCCCAAGGGATTGTCATTGCAAGTGAAGCGTGGCAATCTCAGGGAGAAGATGAAAGCCCTGGCCCGGGGTACAATATCGTCAAGGGGCAGCCTGAAGTGAACCAGGCTTAAAATAAGGTTTGCTGAAACATGTAGAAAAGCTGAAAAGTGAAGGGGGTCAAATTTATAGCACAATGAAAATTTCCGGTATGGAAAGGACCAGGGTGGCAGAGTTGCAAGCTGTAGCTGATACCGGTGCTACGCTAACTGTTGTTCCCCAGGAGTTGGAACTTATGGACCGTGTCCGGCTCGGTGTTGTTACCCTGGAAACCTCGGCCCTATCCCTGGACCCTTTGCCGGTAAGCTTAAAGGAAAGAGATTGTTACTGTATTGAACTTAAGCCGGGAGAGGTCGACTTCAGGCGAGAGTTTAAGAGCATTCAGTTGTCAGTAATCAGTCAAGAAAACAAAAATGAGCTGAATTCTGGCTGAATTCTGATAGTTGAAGGCTGAAAGGTTAAATATAAGGAGGAAAATTATGACTAAAAGAAAATGGCATACCAAGGCGATTTATGCAATTGTTGCCTTGGCAATGACCGTAGGGCTGTTGTTGGTTCCGGCAGCAGTTATGCAGCCGTCAGTTGTTAAGGCTGCGATGCCCGCCGGTGCGGCAATTTCCTCTATCTGCTTTGTTGATGCCAGTACTAACGGTGATATTCACTGGTCAGATGACTACGCAGGTTTGGGTGACTACTCGGTACTGATGAATGGAGGAACTCAAGCCGGGGCGCAATACGCGGCTGTGGTCTGGGACCTGGACGGAACGATGGACCTCGATGAGATCACGGAGTTTATCTACAACTACTACTTCGTAGCTGCAGGAACTTACGGACCTCACGTCTGCTTCTATACCCACGACTCGGTTGATTCGCAAACAGCGGAAATAACGCTTGAGCCATCGACACTGCCATGCCCGGCTGCAGCAGGCTGGAACACCATGACCGTAGTGCCTGCTACGCCCGATTTCTTCTGGTTTGGCACGGAAACTGGTACTGCTATTGCTCAGGGGACTGGTACCCTGAACACCCTGGCAACGTTCCAAGCGGATGCTGGTTTTGCCGATCATGTCATCGACCGGATACAGATTGAGTTTGGATGGTGGTCTGGGGGCACTACCGGCGATACATATCTGGATGATGTGTCCCTGAACGGAACTGATATTGGTCTGGAGGTTTCGCTGTGTCCTGACATTGCTTACAATGTCAAAACGGCCGAAGAGGAATACCGTCTGTATGGCTTTGGCGATTGCGAAACCGGAATCCCAATGTGTGATGCATGTCCTGGCCTTAAGGACTGGCGCGTTTTCCAGGGATGCGGACCAGGTACCGTTGAAGTTGTTGACGGTGGCGGACTTAACACTGAGAATAACTACATCGTAGTTAATCTGGTCACCAAGGGTGACTGCCATATTACCGTCGATTTCGATGATGATACTAGCATTAGCCTCGACGCTGAGAAGAAGTGGGGCGAGATTTACTGCACCGAGCTCGACAGCGAGGATTCGCTTGTCGATGATGAGTATCTGGTCACCGAATCTGTCGAAGCTTCGTTCCTGTGGGAAGACTGCGTAACAGAAACTGAGCTTCCTGCCGACGATGCCGTGGTCGACTGGTGGCTGATGGAGATCGATGCCCTGGCTGATGTTCAGGCATTAGAGACAGCCCTGGGAGACGACCCGTGTGACGATGACGGTGGCTGCGGTACCTACACAGAAGATGACCCCGCCATGTTTACTTACGACACAATCGTTTATAAGGACCCCTTTGAGGTTCTCGATGCTATTCAGGCTGATAATCTTGTTGACCTGTTAGAGTCCTACATTTTCGAGTCCAATGGCGTTATCATTGCCAACACAGACTACACACAGAACCAAACCGATGTGGATGGCGAAGCTACCGTTGGGGTTCATATAGAATCACCCACTGGGGTAATGCTGGTAACGCTGACCGACTACCCCATAAACAAGCATGGCGAAAATGTGGTCTGCGTCCAGCATGAGACCTGGCCACCGCCTCCACCACCACCCACCGTGGAGAAGTTCCCCCTGATAGCCTGGGTGGGCGAGAAAACGGTGGTGGAATGGAATCTGGGGACAGCCTATGCTGGAGAAATAGTGACTTTCGCCAGCGAGCGACCCTACAGCATAGGTGTGCTTGAGGATCCTTACGATGTTGCGGATATTGGAGATGTCGTCGATGTTGAGGTTGACTGCGATGGCATAGCTCGATGTATCGTTCACTCTGACAAGTCGGGCAAGACCAACATACTGGCAGCTGTGGTTGAGACCCTGATCCAAGGCGCTCCCAAACAAGTTGTGTCTGAAAAGATAATTCAGCAGGGATTCATCGTCTACTGGATTGCGATTGAGAGCGTGGATCTGGCGAACATAGAAGACTCGGATTTGCCCAATCCCACCTGGGATACTGTAGGGCTTACTGAGGAGACACTGGACATCGGCGATAGCACCACTCTGCGAGTCAGGGTGAGGGGCTACTTTGTTGACCCCGACCCCGAGTTCCAGAGCACCAGGCCTGTAGACGTGCTGGATTTTGACGGCGATGGAGTGTACGATATCCTTCTGCCAGCAGGACGCTGGGTGCTTCCCGACGACTGGAACAGGCTGGCTGGTGGAGCCCTGTGGGAACTCCAGAAGCCGCACTGGGACATCATGGATGACCTCGATGACCCTACCTGCCCTGTGTTGAGCGACACAGATGCCAATGACGACTATGATGAAGAGATGGGCGACTATGATGACGGCTGGACTCCCAGTTGCGTCAATTCGCCTAATGGAAATGCTGCGTACCCGGTTATCGGTCCCTTCAGCACGGCTCAACCTTGCGATGCTGACCAGTGGATAACCGATCCGGCCGCGGTACTGGCTGATGCTACAGTGACGGGTGAACTGCGCACCACTGCGGTTCCCGACTATCGGTGCGACTTGTTCGACGCCGTAATACCCCCGCTGATGACTTACTTCGTAGCCGATTCAGGCACGCTGGGCACGGTAGACAAAGGCGATATCTACTATGGCCTCTACCTGGGTGACAGATACTTCACCTTCCCGTACTACAGGCAGGAGATACCCAGCAGTGAGTTGTTCAATCCCTACTATGGAGAAGGACCTGCCGGCTATCGCTGGGATTCCTGGGATAACGATCCTGTCAACGCTCCTCTGGCCGTCAAGGGTCCTTACGACTACTACGAGCCCTTGCCACTGTGGGATTACGACTATGATGCTATTGAGGACATCTTTGGCTATGGCATCACTGCCGCCGATGAGCAGCTTTTGTTAGTCTACACCGATAACCACGGCGAGGCCTATGTTGAGTTCACGCTGGAGTGGATTGGCGAAAGTACCATCAATGCTATCGCCTGCTATCCCTTCCTCGTGGGAGACTTCAACTCGGTAATCTCCAACGATGTAATCAAGGTTGCAGAAGATGAGAAGGATATCAAGGTTGCCTGGGAGAGAATCGACGACATGACCGATATGCTCTACGTCTTCGTGCGTGACTACGATGGCGAGCCAGCGACTGAGGACCTGGTAGACTTCAACAGAGATGGCGTCGACGGAACCATCGTGGATCTACTAGATGGCGTCACTGATACCATTGCTCCCGACGGCAGTTCTGCATTGGATGTAACCACACGAGTTATGACTGCTTCCGAGATAGTTACGTTTACTGACGCCACCATAAGTTTGCCCCTTGACAGATTTCACAGGGAACTTGATGTGTCTGGCGCACTCTTGTTCGCCGCTGATGAGGATCCTGCGGACTATGCCATAACAGGCATAGAGGTGATTAGCAGTCTGGGAGAGCCGGTGGACATCGTCATCAAGATACACGATATCTTTGATGGCGAGTGGGTCGAGGACTTCGATGACGACCAGATACTGTACTTCGGCGAAGAGCCATCAGAAGACATCCTGGATTACTACCGAGGCGCGGATGATGTCGTGTGCACCAGCGAGCTTCTGACAGCTATCGGTGACTGGGCAGATGGAATAATTCCGTCGGGATTCACGGCGGCATTGACTACAACAGAACTGCTCATACTGATTGTTGACTGGGCGAGCTAAGAAATAATTATCGGGGCGGAGCTGGGGTTTTCCCCAGCTCCCACCCCGAAGAAAGTATGAATAGTGAAAGGAAATTTTGAGGAAGGAGGGAGTATGAAGAATAAATGGAGAGTAATGCTCTCAGTAATCGCAGCAGTGTTTCTCCTGTCCCTGCTAGTGGTACCGGTGCTAGGTGCTACCACTGCTACCAGGACCATTGGAGACACAACCCTCACAGTGGGACAGAGCACCACAGTTACCGTAAGCATAACCACTACTGATGAGTGGTGCCTGGTATTGACAGAGGCAGTTCCCGCTGGCCTGGCAATGAGTGCTGTCACACCTAGCGCTGGCGGAACCTATAATGCTGGCACGGGCGAAATCCTGTGGCTCGATATAGGCCAGAATCCCTTGGGCACGGTAACCGTTAGCTATACCCTAACCGCCACCGCTGGCGGGAATTATACCATCGCTGGCACCGTAGTGGACGACGGGGCAAACGTCGTTGCCACGGTTGATTCCAGCGTAGCGGTGAGTGGGGGAGTGGCAGGCACTACTGCCACCAGGACCATTGGAGACACAAGCCTCACAGTGGGGCAGAGCACCGCTGTTACCGTAAGCATAACCACTACTGATGAGTGGTGCCTGATATTGACAGAGGCAGTTCCCGCTGGCCTGGCAATGAGTGCTGTCACACCTAGCGCTGGTGGAACCTATAATGCTGGCACGGGCGAAATCCTGTGGCTCGATATAGGACAAAATCCTTTGGGCACGGTAACCGTCAGTTATACCCTCACCGGCACCGCCCTCGGGAGTTATACCATCACTGGCACGGTAATTGACGACGAGGAAAACGTCGTTGCCACGGTTAATTCCAGCGTAGCGGTGAATGGAGAGGCACCACCAGGCGAGTATCCTTCGTTCACGGCTTGGCTGGATTGGTGGATATAGGCTGATAGTAATAGATGTGAGAGATAAATGACCTTTGATATATTTGAGGATAAGGGAAATGAAAGAATGGTGACCTCGCCCACCCATCCCTTTATCTGGCGAGGGAGAGGAGGTGATGCCTATGGGAAAGTCCCAAGGGATTGGCCATTGTGCGGGGAGCCGGAGCTCTGCGTGAAGCAAAGAGGCGGCACACACAATCTCGGAGGGGAACGTAAGCCCTGGCCCAGGGCGAAGAAATGTGGTGCGAGGCTAAAATCTTGTGCCAGCAAAATGGGCAGCCTGTACGGGCTTTAAATAAGTTTACAAGAAACGAACTTTAGAACCTGAAATTGAGGAGGTCGACCTTAAGTAAAGGTTGGAATAATTCTAAAAAGGAGAAAAATATGAGTAAAACAATGAGTTGGCCAAGTAGGGTGA
>CAZQDF010000005.1:0-20320 GCA_964592065.1 uncultured Dehalococcoidales bacterium
AATTTGGTTTAGCTCAGCTCTACCAGCTAAGGGGCAGGATAGGTCGCGGTATTAATCAAGCTTATGCTTATTTCTTCTTTGACAAAGGTAAACAGCTAACTCCTCAGGCTTATAAGAGGCTAGAGACTATCTTTGAAGCTACAGAGCTAGGTGCTGGATTCAGCATCGCTATGAGGGATTTAGAAATTCGGGGGGCAGGGAATCTTCTGGGCGTCAAACAAAGCGGGCATATAGCCGCCATAGGCTTTAACCTTTATTGCCAATTGCTGGCTGAGGTAGTGGAGGAGTTGAAGGCGAGACAAGCGGGTGAAGCCAGGAGAGGTATCATTGCAAGCGAAGCGAAGCAAGCTCCTAGCATAGCCTTGCCCCTAACTGCCCATATACCAGAAGAATATCTACCAAATCTAAACACTCGACTACGCTTTTACCGCAGACTGGCAGCCATAGAGAGGTTGGAAGAAATAGAGGATATAGCTCAGGAGCTCAGGGATAGATTCGGCGACCTACCGCAACCAGTCAAGAACTTGCTTTATATAGTGAAAATAAGGGCGCTAGCAGCAAGGGCGGGAGTACAATCTATCTTTACCCAAGGAAAACAGGTGGTGTTAAACCTGCCTCAGAGAGAGAGGACTATCAGCTTAGCTTCTTTGCCTGAGTATCGAGATGCAATCAAGCTTGGCACCAGGCAGCTTAGATTAGACACCAAGCGCCTGGGAAACAAGTGGCAGGAAGAGTTAGAGAAGCTGCTAACCCAATGGGCATCTTCCTCTTAAAACCCTGAATTTGTTTAGAATTCGGGGTTTAGGATGCCGTATTTTATTGGGGTGGATAGGGTTAGCTGAATTCTAAGTAGAGAAGGGGATATTAGCCTGCATTTCCCATATCAAACCGGGGACATAGGCAGGCATTGATGCTAAAAATAGCCTCATCAGAGGGGGCTGGCTGGAGGAACCCAATGGGTGAAAAGACCAGGGAGACACTGAAGCTCCAATTCGATAAGCGGCTGAGGCTGGAGTTCCACGGGGCCAGGATTACCTCGGATGCGGGGCTGGATTCGAACTGGACGAACACGGGACATTGGGACAAAAATTAGATTATCCGAATATTACGATCCGAATATTACATCCAAGACATTTCCAACCGTATCTTTACCACCACTGAGTTTATCCAAATCATACATCTCTGTATATCCACAATTGTTACATGAAGCAACGATATATCGGTTGTGTTGAAGATTAAGTATCTTAGAAACACCTGTTCCTGTCATTGCTAAGCTTTTGACACTTGCACCCGTATTGCGGCATTTCGTACATTTGAATCTAGATGCTATTTCCTTTTCAATATTATTCATTGAAACCTCCTTGCAGCTATTATATCATTCTATTTTAAGCTATTTCTTAGAGGTTTTTAAGTATTCTACATAGTATTGAAATGTAAACTGACTCTGCTGGAGTGTCAAACTATCCTGCAAAGTAATGCAAAGAAGACTTGACAAACATGTGAAACCAACTGTCCTGGACGACTTCATTTCAATTCTGCCCGTGTTCTTGCTGCAATTCTGGAGTGGATAATCAGGTTATGCCTATCACCCAGCTAAGTGCAGCCGAGGAGATACAGGCAGCCAGGTGAGAAAGATGGGGATAGTATGACCTCTTTCGTGGCTGAGAGCTTCGCCACCGCTGATGGACGGAGATTCCAAAGGCCACGATGCACGATGCGCATGTCGAGGAGGCTATTGCAGGGCTCATAGCGGAGATTGATAACAAGGTGCCATGGGTACATTATTAGTGACAAAGCAATGAAAGCCAGGAGCCTCATTGCGACAGGAGACTAAAATGGAGAATGACTTCGAGCACCCGGCGAGAGTCAGACATAGTATCCTCTAGATTGTTGGCCAATAGCAACGCCATATGAGCCTCTTAAAGTAGGACACGAAACAACAATGAGCACCACAACTGTTGTAGAGAGCACATCCATCAGACTCCACTACCTGGACTGGCTCCGTGTCATTGTGGTATTGATGCTTATCCCCTTCCACACAACAATGACATACGCCGCGCCCCTTCCATGGTTTCTCCGCAACAACGAGCTCAGTACAGCCGCCGAGGGGCTGATACTGGTTCTGGAGCAGTATCACATGGAGCTTCTCTTCCTCATCGCCGGAGCGGCCACATTTTTCTCACTCGGTGTACGTTCCGGAGAGCAATACGTCATCGAAAGACTCAAACGTCTCATCGTCCCCCTGATATTCGGCATGCTGGTATTAGTACCACCCTGTTACTGGGTCGCTGCGATGCATTATTATGGCTATGAAGGCTCTTTCTTCGCATGGTACCCCTATTTCTTGCAGCAAAGCCTGACACCCTTCCAGGACGACTTCAGTCCAGGCGTCCTTTGGTTCCTCTGGTACCTTGTCCTATACACCGCCGCCCTTTTCCCATTATTCTGGCTTATCCGAAGAAAATTCGGGGCATCGCTGTTCCCCAGACTCGGCCGTTTCTTTGCCACTCCGGGAATGCTCCTGCTCTTTGTTATCCCAACGGCACTGGTCGAGATATACCCCTCCTGGGTAATCACCATGCATTTTCAGGTCTTCTACTACGCGATCTTCTTCTTCGCCGGATATTTCCTGTTTTCCCACAAGGGTTTTCTTAAAGGTATCGACCGTATCGGCCCATTCGCCATCGTTGGCGCTATTGCCACCATGACGCTCTTAATGCTGCTCATTTTCCCAGAATGGTACAAATCCATACTGGGGCCGGACTTCTGGTTTAAATACCGTGGCGAACCCGGCACTGCCGGGTATATAATGTACCGAATTCTCATCAGCTTCGTCACATGGTTCTGCCTTATTGCCATTCTTTACCTGGCCAAGCGTTTTCTTAATTTCAGCAACCGTTTTCTGCGTTACGCTAATGACGTCGTTCTGCCGTATTACATTATCCACTCCACTGCGATAGCCCTGATAGGTCTCCCCATTATTCAGTGGGACATGGATGTACTGCCCAAGTATGTTATCAATACCATACTCGCTTTCCTGGCGACCGCCGCCATCTATGAGCTTATCAGGCGCACAAATGTGACCAGATTCCTCTTCGGGATGCGGCTCAGACTCCCCTTGCGTGTTCAAGCGACTGAGCACTTCTGACGGAAATAAAGGTCGGTTGCTGGTACGCCTGAACCTCAACCAGTCGACTTGTAGGTAACTTGACTAGGGGCGGAAAGAAGACAGAATAAAATACCAGCAACCTCGCCAGCCCCGGTCTTGCAAAGGCTATGAAGGTTGCGTGGGTTGTTTCTGAACCAGTTGTGCCAATTCTAGAGGAATAGCCTGCACTTACGATTACACTGCCAGCAATATGATGGGCGCGTGTTCACAGTATCATTCGACCCTCTACCCGTCTCTACCAAAAGGGTACCCTTTTGGTGCACCTGAACAAGCACTTATCCGTGCGATTTGGGATTAAATGTATTCCGAGCAAGCTACTTTCGCTGGCTTGGTTGATGAATAGTTACTAACGTTATAAAATGGTTGATTGAATACAGGAGGGTTCACGGCAAATGGAGCTGGTGGAACACATGCTTAAAGGGGAAAGTGCATCTCTATCGCGTGTAATTAGCCTGGTAGAGAATGAAAGCAACGAAGTACCCGAAATAATGAGGCTCATCAACCCTCATGTCGGAAAGGCATACTGTATAGGGATAACCGGGCCATCTGGGGCAGGCAAGAGTACCCTGGTTGATAAATTGACAGTATTGATAAGGAGAGAAGGCTTAAAAGTAGGAATAATTGCTGTAGACCCCTCGAGTCCATTTACCGGTGGAGCTGTATTGGGCGACAGAATAAGGATGCAACAACACTATCTTGATGAGGGAGTTTTTATACGCAGTATGGCGACTCGCGGCAGTATGGGAGGGCTGCCACAAACTGCCAGCTCCGTGATTAAGGTGCTCGATGCCTCGGGTAAGGATATAATCCTGGTAGAAACGGTAGGGGTAGGACAAAGTGAGGTAGATATCATGAAAAATGCGGATACCGTAGTCGTGACATTATCTCCGGAGTCTGGAGACGCCATCCAGGCTATGAAAGCAGGTTTATTTGAGGTCGCTGATATATTCGTCGTCAACAAGGCTGACCACCCTGATGCAGCCAAGTCCATCATTGCTCTACGAACGATGCTGCAGCCCCTCAATGGGTCAGGCTGGTGGAATATACCGGTATTGGCCACAGAGGCGGTTAATGATATTGGCATCGGAGAGCTTTATCAGCAAATCCAAAGACACCGCCAGGCCCTCAGTGAAACAGGTCGGCTTTCTCAGCAACGTCAACAGCAACGTAAGGACGAATTCATAAAAACAGTAGAGGGAAAAATCATCAAGGAATTGATTAAGTCAATCGAGCAAGATAATCAGTTGAGTAGCTATATTGGGAAAATAGAAAGAGGGGAAATCGACCCCTACTCAGCGGCCGATGAAATCCTCAAGTCAGGAAAATGGTTGGCTGGCTGGCTATCTTGATAATTATCAATAAACAGCTCAAATTAATTTGCATGTTTTAGCCCTAAAAGAGTCTCAATGACCAAGAACTACGATGCTATCATAGTCGGTGCCGGTCCAGCAGGCATTTTCGCCAGCCTGGAATTGTCTGATGCCGGCCTCAATATCTTGCTTCTAGATAAAGGAAGAGAAATTGATGCTCGTGTCTGCCCAATTCAGAAAGGGAGCGAGCGCTGTGTGCTTTGCTCTCCTTGCTATCTGGTAAGTGGCTTTGGAGGCGCTGGCGCTCTTAGTGACGGCAAGCTAACTTTATCCACGGAAGTGGGTGGCCGACTCCAAGAATTGATTGGCCTTGGCCCAGCGGAAGCGCTTGTTGAGTATGTTGACTCCATCTATCTTAAATTTGGCGCTCCCAAGAAGGTTTATGGCACGGGGGAGGAAATAGCTGAACTCGAACGTCAAGCCACTTTAGCTGAGCTCAAATTAATCCCTGTTAGATTACGTCACATGGGAACAGAACACTGCCCTGAAGTATTGAAAGCCATGCATGATTACCTATCATCTAAATTAGACATAAGGCTTGGAACAACGATTAAAGATATCGTAGTTGAAGATGGTAAAGTCAAGGCTGTTGAAACTAGTAATGGCGAAAGGTTGCACTGTCAGTACTTGATTCTAGCCCCAGGTAGGGAAGGGTCCGAGTGGTTGAGTAACGAGGCCAAAAGGCTCAAGCTCAGCCTCAATTCCAACCCTATTGATGTTGGTTGCAGGGTCGAAGTGCCAATGGTAATCATGGAAAAACTAACCTCAGTGCTATATGAATCAAAGCTTGTATTCTATTCTAGGAGTTTCAATGACCGGGTTAGAACATTCTGCATGTGTCCCGGGGGTGAGGTAATCATGGAATCGACAGGAGGCTCTGACCCTGTGATTACAGTCAATGGCATTGGTTATACCAAACCAAAGACAAAAAATACTAATTTTGCCATTTTGGTAGGCACAAGCTTCACTGAGCCCTTCCATGAACCCATCGCCTATGGTAAATATTTGGCAAGACTAGCCAATATTCTTAGTGGCGGTGTGTTGGTGCAAAAATTTGGTGATTTGACGCGTGGCCGCCGCTCTACACAAGCCCGCCTCGAACACAGCCTCGTAGAACCAAGCTTGAAGGTGGCAACCCCGGGAGACTTGAGCTTCGCCCTTCCCTTCCGGTATCTAAAAGGAATAGTTGAAATGCTCCAAACTATGGATAAATTAGTCCCTGGCGTTGCTTCACCTCACACACTGCTTTACGGGATAGAAGTTAAGTTTTACTCCAGTCAGCTAAAGTTGACTCCCTGTTTAGAAACCGAGATTAGCAATATGTTTGCTGCTGGCGATGGTGCTGGTGTAAGCCGAGGCTTAGTCCAGGCTTCAGTCTCAGGCGTAGTAGTAGCCAGAGAGATATTAAAGCGGTCGGGCAAAAGCTAATTCTTGTAAGCGTTCAGCCGGCCTATGTCACCCCGAGCGAAGCGAAGGGCTCCCTCAGAATGACAGGGCGGAGGGTCCAGAATGATAGCGAGGTGAGTGGTTACAATTTTTTTGGCATTGATTTAACTTCAACTGCAGCCAAACCTAGCGCCTGCTTAGGGTTGGATGACAAATTACAGCTTGTTTACCTTGGCTTTGCAGGTGAAGACAGCGATATTATCGCCATGGCAAACCTTTATTCCCCTCAAGTAATGGCCATCGATGCTCCTCTAAGCTTGCCGCTAGGATTATGCTGCCTCGAAGAAAGCTGTGGCTGTCAGCCAAAATCGGGAAGGAAAAGCAGGCAATGTGACCAGGAACTGAGGCAGCAGGGAATTCCTTGTTACCCCACTAGCAAAAAAAGTTTTATCAAAAGCTTAATCTACCGCGGTATAGAGCTTAAGAATAAGCTTTGCCAGCAGGGGTTCCAGACTATAGAAATTTATCCTTATGCCAGCAAAGTTCGCCTTTTTGGCAAAGTCATACCCAGGAAAAGCACGCTCCAGGGGATGGCTTTCCTTAAGACACAACTGGAAAATATCTTACCTGGCCTCAAGCCATATCTTGGCGGGTTCGACCATAACCTCTGTGATGCCGCCGTAGCAGCTTATACCGCTTTTCTCTATTATCACAATATGGTGGATGCTCTAGGCAATAGCGAAGAAGGGTTAATCTTTGTTCCTTCCTGAATAGCTGCGGTTAAAGAGGTAGCAGTTGTTGAGTATCTTAGCAGCGCTATCGGCTCTCTTAAAACCAGCCCTGCGGCCAGCAGTTAATCGCCTCATCACAATGATATGACGCCCAGCCATCAATGAAGGTCACTTTGACGCATGGGCTCTTTTCTTGGTAGACTTAACACACGCCACTACGTTATCAGCTATTGAGCAAAGGAGGGCGCGATGGAAATAACTTTGAGCGCTATCAAAGCGGATGTGGGTGGATATGTAGGGCATTCTTCTAGTCACCCAGATGTATTGAAAAGAGCTGAAGAAGAACTGGCGCAAGCTAAGAAGCGAGGCATGCTCATTGATTACCATGTTACTCGATGTGGCGATGACCTACAGTTAATAATGACTCACCAGCAAGGTGAAGAGAGTGAGCAAATCCACAAGTTAGCCTGGGATACCTTTGTGGAATGCACTGAGATTGCCAAAAGTCTGAAGTTGCACGGTGCGGGGCAGGACCTTCTATCTGATGCTTTCTCCGGCAATGTCAGAGGGATGGGCCCCGGTGTAGCTGAAATGCAGTTTGCCGAGCGCCGAGCTGAAACCATAATCATATTCATGGCAGATAAGACGGCCTCCGGTGCCTGGAATTTACCATTATATAAAATGTTTGCTGACCCTTTTAATACCATCGGATTGGTGATTGCCTCTAACATGCATTCTGGCTTTACCTTCGAAATCCATGACGTTAAGGAGCATAAGAAGGTCCGACTCAGTTCTCCTGAAGAAATATATGACATGCTGGTTTTCCTCGGCGCACCAGGACGCTACGCCGTTAAAGCAGTGTACCACAAGGATACCGGGGAAATCGCTGCTGCCTCCTCTACCGAGAAGTTATCTATGATGGCAGGCAGGTATGTAGGTAAGGATGACCCGGTCTGCGTTGTTCGCTCTCAGGGAAAATTCCCCGCAGTGGGGGAAATACTGGAACCATTTACTTTCCCTTACATAGTAGAGGGATGGATGAGAGGTTCTCATCATGGCCCCTTAATGCCAGTAGCTGTCCGTGATAGCAATCCTTCCCGCTTCGATGGCCCACCAAGAGTGATAGCCGCTGGTTTCCAGCTTGCCGATGGCAAGCTCATTGGACCCCGCGACCTCTTTGACGACCCTGCTTTCGACCATGTTCGCCAGCAGGCAAATACTATAGCTGATTACTTGCGCCGCATGGGTCCTTTCGAGCCGCATCGTCTCCCGCTAGAGGAGATGGAATATACCACTATGCCTGAGGTAATGGAGAAACTAGCCCCGCGGTTCGAAGACATTTGATAAATCTGAATGCCTAAGCTTCTCTTAGCTAGTACTAACCCTGGCAAAGTCAGCGAATATCACTCTGTCCTCGGCAATCTTGGCTATCAGATGGTAACTCTATCCCAGCAGGGCATAACCAAGGTTGCTGTTGAGCAAGGAGACACTTTTGAACAGAATGCTCGTTCAAAGGCCAGCACTTATGCTGAATTAAGCCAGCTCATCACTCTCGCTGATGATTCGGGGCTTGAGGTGGATGCCCTGGGTGGTGAGCCGGGAATACACTCGGCCCGCTTTGCCGGTAAGGGTGCTACCGATGCGGATAGAATAAAGACTCTCTTAACCAGGCTGGATGGCGTTCCCTGGGAGAAACGGACTGCTCATTTCAAGTGCGTCATCGCCATAGTTACTCCCAAAAATCAGTTAGAACTGTGCTATGGCGAATGTCATGGCATAATTGCCTTCGAGGCTAAAGGGGAAAATGGTTTTGGCTATGACCCTGTTTTTTACCTCCCTGAGATGGGTAAAACCATGGCTGAACTCCCTACGGAGATAAAAAACCAAATCAGTCATCGCGGTCAGGCTACCCAGAAAGCACTGCAAGTGTTACAAAGATTTTATGGATGTTTGTGACCAGTTAAAGGGCAAGCTTAAAGAAGCTACGAGCAGAGAAAAAGCTGATGCCATACTCCTATCAGGAGGGCTCGATACCAGCATTTTAGCTTTCCTGGCCAGGCCATCCATAGCCTTCACGGTAGCTTTAAAAGATTCCCACTCATCCGACCTCGTCTATTCACAGAAGGCATCCAGTTTCCTGGGGATAGAGCATAAGAAGATGGAATTCACTACGGAGGAGGCGCTTACCGCGCTTCCCGAAGTTATAAAGATATTGAAGACCTTCGACCTCGCTTTGCCTAACGACCTTTCCATATATTTAGCCTTAAAGCTTGCTAAAGAAAACGAGATTAGCTCGGTAATGACAGGTGATGGGAGCGATGAACTTTTCGCTGGCTACTCTTACATGGCAGGACTGTCGCCTGAGGACCTGGGAAAGTATATAACGGGTCTTTCGCAGAACTGGCACTTTTCTGCCAGCGACCTGGGCAGGGCTTTAGGCATCGAGGTGAAGCAACCCTTCCTCGACAGGGACTTCGTCCGCTTTGCTTTGGAAATAAACCCGGAGCTCAAGGTCAAAGAAGGTGTGGGGAAATATATTTTGAGAAAGAGCTTTGAGGATTTGATGCCAGAGGAGCTGGTGTGGAGAAAAAAGGAGCCTATAGAGTATGGTTCTGGCTTCACTAAGCTTCACGAAGTGATAAATAACATGGTCTCAGATGCGGAGTTTCAATCAGCGGCCAGGAATGCTGGTATAAAATTCATAAATAAGGAACACTTCTTTTACTACCGCATTTATAGTGAAGTCGTGGGAGAGATACCAAAGGCCTCACTCTCGGCTCCCTCTCCAGTAAATGGAGAGGGATGGGGTGAGGTAAAAATCTGTCCTTGCTGTGGAGCCGCTATGGGTAAATGGCACTGTAGGGTTTGCGGCTTCTCCCGACCCCTGAAGGAATACCTAGCCGCTTCTTAACTGGCGTCATAGGCAAATCTAGTACTTATGCCAACCGTAATGGCCTGATCGGCTCCTCCTTGCACTCATAAGCCGCAAAAAGCTTAGGAGGTTAGGAGCGGCAACTAATTTTGTATTCATCAAGGCTCAGAGGGCAGTCAGCTTCTTGACAATGCTACCCAATGGCGATAAGTTACTAAATGCTGAGTTTAATTGGCCTCACCTTACATTTACTTTAGTGTCTGCAAATTGGAGCAGTAAGCATGGCAGGGGATACAGAGGCGAAGGTACACGATATCCTGGACAACTTACGAAGCCTGGATAAGACACGGGAGCTATTTTCAGAGCTTAACTATGACCCTGCCCATGATTTGTTAAGCCGCGGGGGCTGGAGCAGAGCAGCTGCTGATACTCTAGCCGAAGATCCCCAAGTTATAGCGTCTCATGATGACTTCAGAATTATCTATGCTCGCCTCAATTCAGACCGCCTGCTGCTTGGTGACGAAAGACCCGTAGTTAATCGTTTACTTCAGGAACATCCCTACCTGTTGTGCCTCTTTTCAGACAGCGAGCAGCAGCAATGGCATTTCGTCAATATTAAGTATGATGAGGATGTTAAAAGACGCCGGCTCTTTCGGCGTATCACAGTTGGTCCTGATGAGCGTCTGCGCACGGCAACGGAGCGGCTAACTCTTCTCGACCTTGGAACCATCGGCGCTGATTTATCCAGACTGTCGCCCCTAGCGATTCAGAGCCGCCACGACGAAGCGTTCGACGTCGAGGCAGTTACCAAACAATTCTTTGATGAATATAAGGCTGTGTTCCGGCTTCTTGAAGATGATTTGTGCCGCCAAGCGAAGGATAGTTCCTGGGCACATGATTACACTCTCCAGTTCCTCAACCGCTGCATGTTTCTGTATTTTATTCAGCGCAAAGGCTGGCTGGGAAATGATAAAGAGTTTCTGCGGTCATTTTGGAAGAGTTACCAAAGCTCTGGACAAACCAATGACTCTTTTGTAGATAAATGGCTCAAGGTTCTCTTCTTTGAAGCCTTCAACAACAAATTCCATGGTGGCTACAATTATTTCCCTCAGGAAATTAACGAAGCAATGCACCTAGCGCCATATTTAAACGGTGGGCTGTTCTTGGAAGATAAGCTCGACCAGGATCATAAAGAAACCTCGATCTCGGACAAAAGCTTTGAGCAGGTTTTCAAATTCCTCGAGCGTTACAACTTTACCATCGCTGAAGACAGCCCTCTTGATAAAGAAGTTGCCGTTGACCCTGAGATGATTGGAAAGGTCTATGAAAGCTTGGTCAATGTTTCTGAAGATGTGGACAAGCGTGGCGAGGCTGGCATCTTCTACACGCCTCGAACTGAGATTGACTTGATGTGCCGCCTTTCGCTAGTAGATTATCTGGCGAATCATCTTGGAGACGAGCGAAAGAACTTGCTCTACCAGCTTGTCTTTGCTTTAGAACCAGATGAGAAAGTTGATGCGGACAAAGCGGTCGCCGAGGCAGCCCTTTGGCCTAGACTCAACGACTGTCTCCGGGAAATTACCGTCCTGGACCCCGCCTGCGGCTCCGGTTCTTTCCTGGTTGGAATGCTCCACATTCTCAATGACCTGGAGGAACGGGCTAACCAACAGCTTGGCTTGCAGGAGGACTCCTATGACCGCAAGAAGCGAATTATAGGGCAATCGCTATATGGGGTAGACGTGATGGACTGGGCTTGTCATATAGCAGAACTGAGGCTCTGGCTTGCCCTGATTATTGATGCAGACTTCTCTCCTGAAGAGCTCCACATCAGGCAGGAGCCACTATTACCTCATTTTTCGTTCAAGATTCGCTGTGGGGACAGCCTGGTGCAGGAAGTGGGCGGCATTAACCTGGGCCACATCGCCGCCTCACAGGAAATCACAACGCCGCTAAAAGCCCGAATCACAAGCCTGAAGAACGAGAAGCTCAAATTCTACAATAACGACACAACGTGCAAGTTCCATTCAGTGGATGCTTTGAAGAATGAGGAAAGGCGGCTATTTCAAGATATTCTGGATGCCCGTCAGCACAGAATACAAGAGCGTATCAAGGATTTGCGGCGAAGGCTGGAAGGTCCTCAGGAGAGCCAGATACGGCTGGATGGCACAGTGACTTCACGCTCCCACCAGATGGACTTGGAGGCGAGCAAATACCGCCAGGAAATTGAAACCTTCACTGCTGAACTGGCACAGACCGAGGCATCGCGTAAAGCACTCAGCATCGCCGTGGAGGTGCCTTTTGTCTGGGACATTGCCTTTGTGGAAATCTTTGAGAGCGAGAAGGGTGGTTTCGATATCGTCATCGGAAATCCCCCCTACGTAAGGCAGGAGAGTATTGCCGAGCCCCACATACCCCATGAGGAAATAACCGCCGAGAATAAGAGAATCTATAAAGCCAAGCTGGCCAAATCAGTCTACCGGGCATTTCCGCAGTTCTTTGGCTACAAAGCTGCTTATGACACGGTGGCACATAGAATCAATGCCAAGAGCGACCTTTATATCTACTTTTACTTTCATGGCCTTTCGCTATTGAATGCAAAGGGAGCATTCTGCTTCATCAGTTCCAATTCCTGGCTCGATGTGGGCTATGGAGCGGATTTACAGGAGTTCTTACTCAGGCACTGCCACGTCAAGATGATTCTGGACAACCAGGCGAAACGCTCCTTCTCTAATGCGGACGTGAATACGGTAATCGCGCTCTTTTCTGCACCTGATGAACATCGCGAATGGGCATTGGAGAAAACAGCTCGGTTCGCCATGTTCAAGGTGCCTTTCGAACATATTATCTCGCCTGTCATCTTCGACGAGATTGAAGAGGCAAGCGAGCGCCGCACAACGCCCGAATACCGTGCCTTCCCTATACCGCAAAGCTTGCTTCTAAAGGACGGCTGCGAGCTGAAAAAGGATGACGAAGAACAGTTAGAAAGCACCGCAGTGCCCCTCATCAAGTTTGAGCGCTATATCGGTAATAAGTGGGGTGGCAAGTATTTGAGGGCACCGGATATCTACTGGACGGTTTTGGGAAAGGGCAAAGGCAAGCTGGTGCGCCTGGGCGATGTGGCCAAAGTGCGTCGTGGCTTCACCACAGGCGCTAATGAGTTTTTCTATCTGGATGAGGCGAGGATTCGAGAGTGGGGTATTGAGGAGGAATTCTTGAAACCTGTCATCAAAAGCCCGCGGGAGTGTAAACGCATTTTGATTGATCCAAACGATTTGAAATTCAAGATTTTCAAGTGTCACAAGGATAAGAGGGAGCTTAAAGGGACTACGGTACTGGAATATATCGGATGGGGGGAATCAGAGGGCTTTCAGGGACGGCCAACTTGTTCAGGAAGACCAAGATGGTGGGACTTGGGAGAGCGGCGCGAGGCCCCCGTAAATGTTAATTACCTCGTGGATAGAGTCATGCGGTTTTTTGTACAAGAATGCGGCTTATACGCAAGCGATGATTTCCAACAAATCTATCCGCATGGTGATCTTGTGTGGCAACTTGCTGCATCTGCCAATAGCACAGTTCTTCAGCTATCTGCGAATGTAGCAGGCCGTGCCAACTTTGGCGGGGGACTTATGAAAATACAGACGTATGAAGTGGCTGACTTGCTTCTCATTAAGCCCAGCTTGCTCGAAGCAGAAACTTGTCGGGCTATACTAGGTGACGTTGAGCGTCTTGAATGTGAAGATCAAGACCGTCGTGCTCTGGACTCAATAGTCTTCGACGTTCTCGGTCTCACCCAAGGCGAGCGCGACGCTGTTTATGAGGCAGTAATCAACCTCGTGGAGGCGCGGCTCAAGAAAGCGGGGAGTGTGTAGGCAGGAAAATATATAGAGCTAAGCAGGCAAATGAAAATTGACAAATGTGTGATTCTTTGCATACACTTTCCCTTGCCAGCACTGCGTGTATCGTAAAGTAAGGTGTATACACAATTAAGGAGAGAAGACTAGATGTCACTTGGAGTAGTGATAAAAGGCCCTGAAGGTGTTGTTCTGTCCGCTGACAGCCGGGTAACTCTGGAGGCACAAAAAGAGGGCGGCCCCCGTATACCGGTCAACTTTGACAACGCCACAAAACTCTTAAGCTTTTCCGAACCTCATAATTACGTTGGGTGTGTTACGTATGGAGCTGCTGTTATCGGCCTGCGCACAGCCCATAGTTTCTTACCCGAGTTTGAGCAGCTAGTTTTAGCAAATGAAAAGCGGCTAAGCGTGGAAGACTATTCCAATAAATTAAGCCAATTCTTTTTGAAATTATGGAATGAAAACATGCCGTCCGACTATAGTGGACCAAATATGACATTTGTTGTAGGTGGCTATGATCCTGATGCTGCCTATGGAAAAGTCTTTCTGTTTGATGTTCCTCAGCACCCTATCCCCAAGCCCCGGAATTCAGGAGATAAGGAGTTTGGCATGACCTGGGGAGGACAGCTTGAGATCGCCTCTCGCATAATCCATGGTTTTGACCCCACCCTGCCCAGTATTATCAAACGAATACTCAATCTCAATAACGAACAAATTGAACACCTCCTTAGCGAGCTAGAAAAAAACCTTACATACCCCATACCATACGGTGTACTGCCTCTGCAAGACTGTGTAGACTTGGCAATTTTTCTGATACGCGCTACAATGGTAGCCCAACGTCTTGCCATCGGCGTCAGAGGTGTAGGTGGTCCTATAGATGTGGCTGTTGTTACCCGTACAGCAGGCTTGAAATATGTACAACAAAAAGTAATCTACGGAGAAGGAGATAGAGTTATCAGGGAGCAACCATGAGCACACCGCAAACAGAAAATAGTAATATGCGAGTTTGGACAGACCAGGGATGGGTACTGAGAATGCCTTTAAACGTCTCCATTACACAGGAGGCTCCTGCGCTGTCCAGAGATATTAGGATCGAGGAACCTCGTGAAGTATCTCCTGCTGGCTTTGTGTTTGTCTGGCCAAGCCAGGTGCGAAATATAGATATATTGACTCATGAAACCCTCCTGGAGAAAAGCTTGCAGGAGTATAACAGTATATGGAGGAATTTGGCGAAGATATAGCCTATCCTACAATAGAGCAGATTTGCCAAGTAAACCGCCGAATGATTGAGGAATTCGGCGGTTTATTTCTACCCCCAAATAACTTGTCCAACTTAGGTGCCTTAGAATACATTTTAGACGTCATAAAGTCGTCTATCTATGGCTACACGGGTTACTCAACCTTGAAACAAAAGGCAAGCGCTATTGCTTATCATATTATTTCACGGCATGTGTTCTGGGATGGCAATAAGCGAACCGCTATTCATAGCGCATGGGAATTTCTCAATAGCAATGGTATTCCTATTTTCCTTGACTCATCCATTGAGGAATTAAGTGTTGCTATAGCTGCACGTGAGGCTACGCAAGACGAATTACTGAAATGGATGCATAATCACCAAGACAACTAAATTATGCCAGACTTTTCAGGTAATCATACTTGACTAATTTCGTCTTAGGATGATTTATTTCTTGGCGAAGGTTGCAAATTGTGTGGTTTCAATACGCCTTTCCATATAGACTGAGATATCTCAAACAAACTGTTAATGATAGTAGGTAAGACGTATACTAAAAGACTCACTCTCTTGAGCCTTGAATTGCGTAACTAAAAAGGGTACAATCGTATCCAGAATGAGTACATCAGGTAACAGCAGCAATCTTTCTGCAGCACTATTCGGCAAGACCCGCCGGGCGGTCTTGTCCCTGCTTTACGGCCATGCCGATGAGGCTTTTTATCTGCGCCAGATTGCCCGCGCTGCCGGGGTTGGCCTGGGTGCAGTGCAAAGAGAACTGAGACAGCTTTCTGAGGCAGTAATTAATCTAGTAGAAGCGCGGCTCAAGAAAGCGGACAGTGTCTGATACTTGATTTTGTTACCCAATATGGGTAATATAATACCCGAAATGGGTAAGAACTATGAACGATAATTTGTTATGCAATGGTCTTTTCGGTAAAACCAGGCAGGCGGTACTGGCCCTTCTCTATGGGCAGGCAGATAGCTCTTTTTACACCAAGCAGGTACTGGATTCTGTGAGAATCGGCCGGGGAGCAGTGCAGCGGGAGCTGAAAAACCTGACGGATACCGGCATCATCACCCGTGAGGTACAGGGAAGACAGGTCTATTACCGGGCAAATGCTCAATGCCCTATCTTCAACGAGCTCAAAAGCATCGTTAGAAAAACCTTCGGCGTTGCCGATGTCATCAGGCAATTTCTTGCCACCGTGGCAGATAAAATACAGGTAGCTTTTATCTTCGGTTCAATCGCCAGGAGCGCCGACGACCGAAGAAGTGACATTGACTTGATGGTGGTGGGAAGAATCTCTTTTGGAGACGTGGTTTCACTACTCTATCCGGCGGAGGAAAAACTGGGGCGAGAGGTAAATGCGGTTGTCTATCCAGTTTCCGAGTTTAAACAAAAAGTGAAAGAAGACAATCACTTC
Source organism: uncultured Dehalococcoidales bacterium (assembly GCA_964592065.1). GTDB lineage: Bacteria > Chloroflexota > Dehalococcoidia > GIF9 > AB-539-J10 > JAFGBN01. The sequence goes on from CAZQDF010000005.1 coordinate 16,038, forward strand.
GTCAATACCGTGCTCGAGGGCGAAAAGATATTTCTTGTAGGTGATGAAGGTGAGTTTGCAAGACTGGCTGACTGATAAACTGGTAGAAACACATCGTCCTTCGGCGCGTGAAATTGCCAACCTGCTACGAATCTGCGACCGTGACTTAGAGAAATGCCAGATAGCAGAGCTCGGCCCTGATTGGCGATTAAGCATTGCCCATAATGCGGCTCTTCAGGCTGCTATGGCGGCATTGGCGGCAGCTGGCTATCGCGCTCGGAAAGAGGGTCAACACTACCGTGTTATACAATCGTTAGCTTTCACTATCAACGCAGACCCCGCTATCATTAAGCAACTGGACAAGTTCCGCCAGAAGCGCAACATCAGCGATTATGAGAGAGCCGGACTGGTTACCGAGCAAGAAGCCGAAGAAATGGTAGCATTAGCCAAACAGCTCCGCGGTGATGTGGAGCAATGGCTCCGCGTTCATCACCCTGAACTTGCCAGGGAGATTTAAATGCCCACTCACGACATTATAGGTAGTCGCAGCGAGAAATTGGCGGGCTGCACCCGGCTGCATAGTCCTGGCTTCCACTGGCAAAACCGATAAAAGTTGAGCAGGACATAAGTTAAATGGGGCAGGCGAAGAGTAGAGCCTTGAATTCCGTAACTAAAAAGGGTACAATTGTACCCAAAATGGGTATATCAGGTAATAGTGGCAGTCTTTCTGCGGCCTTATTCGGCAAGACCCGCCGGGCGGTCTTGTCCCTGCTTTACGGCCATGCCGATGAGGCTTTTTATCTGCGCCAGATTGCCCGCGCTGCCGGTGTCGGCCTGGGTGCAGTGCAAAGAGAATTGAGGCAGCTTTCTGATGCCGGAATTATCCAGCGTACAGTAAGGGGCAGACAGGTTTACTATCGGGCTAACCCAGAGTGCCCCATCTTCGCTGAGCTCAAAGGGGTGGTGGTTGAGGAAGCCCACAATAAGCAGCCGTTGCGTGTTGCTGAAACACCGGCTCAATACAATACTCTGGGTATGAGCAAAGGCCTCAGCGAAAGAAGCAAGAACATAGTCGTCCCTGAAGATAAAATTGCCGAGTTCTGCCGCCGAAACCATATCCACAGGCTTTACCTCTTTGGCTCTGCTCTGCGAGATGATTTCCGCCCTGATAGCGATGTGGATGTGCTGGTGGAATTCGAGCCCGGCCACGTGCCCGGCTTTTTTCGCCTGTTTGATATGGAGACGGAACTGTCCGCCTTATTTGGTGGACGGAAGGTCGATCTCAGGACTCCTCAGGACCTGAGCAGGTATTTCCGGGACGATGTGCTTGCCACAGCGGAGCTACACTATGGTGGATAATGACATGGTTCGCCTGCGCCATATTCTGGACGCTGCTCGTGAGGCAGTTGCCTTCTCGCAGGGCCGTTCTCGTAAAGGCCTTTATTCAAATCGGATGCTAAGCCTGTCTCTTGTTCGGCTCCTGGAAATCATTGGAGAGGCAGCCAGAGGCATCTCACCTTCATGCCGTGCTGCCCATCCTGAGATTGCCTGGCAAAAAATGGCCGGAATGCGAGACCGACTTGTCCACGGCTACTTCGATATTAACCTTGATGTGGTCTGGGAAACCGTAACTGAGGATTTGCCGTCCCTGGTAAGCCAGCTGGAAGACATCATCCCGATGGAGTAAGGATTGATGCCCACGCACGATATTATAGATAACCGCAATGAGAAACTGGTTGACCACATAAACCGTATCCTTCTCTCTGTGGAACGGGCTAAATTCGCTGTGGGCTATTTCTTTTTGTCCGGTTTTGAGCCTATTCAGAAGAATCTCCAGGAGGTGTCAGAGCTCAAGCTGCTTATAGGCAACACCACCAACCGCGAAACGCTGGAACAAATCAGCGAGGGGTACAAGCGACTGGAGCTGGTTGACCAGGCGCTGGAGGATATCAGGCTAAGTAAGAAGGCGGGCCAGAGGCAGCGGGCAAGCGAGACATCTGAGAATCTGCAAGAAGCTATCGCCCTTATGGACCAGACCGATGAAGGAGAGGCTCTGGTTAAGACGCTGGTTAACCTGATAGAGGAAAAACGGCTAAAGGTCAAGGTGTATACAAAAGGTCGCCTGCATGCCAAAGCGTATATTTTCGATTACAAGCAGCTTTACGATGACAAGGGCACTCCCGTTCCTCCAGTAAGCAAAGGGACTGCCATCGTCGGTTCTTCTAATTTAACTCTGGCGGGGATATCGGACAACACGGAACTTAATGTAAAAATCGAGGGAGATAGCAATCATGCTGAACTTACCAGATGGTTTGATGAGCTGTGGAACGAAGCTCAAGACTTTGAAGCTTACCTGATGAATGAGTTAAACCAGTCCTGGGCAGCTCGTCCAATGCCTCCCTATGATGTCTATATGAAAACCCTCTATACCCTGGTGAAAGACCGCCTTGAGGAGGGAGAGGGAGTAGAAATTCTCTGGGATGATGAGATAACAGGAGACCTGGCTGATTTTCAGAAGGTCGCTGTCTATCAAGCGATACAAAAAATGAGGGATAATGGTGGGTGTTTTGTGGCTGATGTGGTCGGATTAGGTAAGAGCTACATTGGAGCAGCTATCCTAAAGCATTTTGAAAGGGTGGAGCATGCCCGCCCGCTTATCATCTGCCCTAAGGCGCTGGAGGATATGTGGGAGGGTTACAACGAGACCTACCACCTCAATGCTCGAGTCCTGCCCATGAGCCTTCTTAAAGAAACGAGTGAGTCAGGCGTCAATGGGCTTCTACAGGATGTTAGATACCGTGATAGGAATGTGGTCCTGGTAGACGAGAGCCATAACTTCCGCCACCACACAACTCAACGTTACGAAGTTTTGCATACATTTCTTTCCACAGGGCGGAAATGTTGCTTTATCACAGCGACGCCTCGTAATAAGGCAGCCTCCGATATTTATAACCAGATAAAGCTATTTCACCAGGATGATAAGACTGACCTTCCCATAGACCCTCCAGACCTGAAACGTTATTTCAAATTGATTGATGCCGGGGAGAGGAAGCTCCAAGACCTATTGATTCATATATTGGTACGTAGAACCCGGAGGCATGTACTTCGCTGGTATGGATACGCTGAAGATACTCATCAACCTTTGCGAGAAATGTCCGATATCGAGTGCAGGCAGTATCTTGATGGGAGTAAACGGGCATATATCATGGTAGGTGGGAAACACCAATTCTTCCCCAGGCGGGAACTAGAGCCTCTCAGATACAGTATAGAGAAGACATATAGTGGTCTCTATCAGCAGATTCGACAATACCTGGGGCGACCTCGTGGAGAGCATTACCAACCAAAGCCGGGCCAGGAGATTACCTATGCCCGTTATGGACTTTATAATTATGTTCTTCCTGAGAAACGAAAGGAGAAACCTTATAGTGACCTGCACCGCGCAGGTATTAACCTTCGCGGAATAATCAGGGTGCTTCTATTCAAAAGATTTGAGTCCAGCGTTTATGCCTTTAGAGAGACGATAAGGCGACTTCTTCGCATCCATGGAGAGTTCCTTAAATCTCTGGATGCTGGCATCGTTCCAGCGGGTGATGATGCTCAGCAGCTCCTTTATGAGTCAGACCACTATGAGGAGGCTGACCTTATTGACCGGCTGCGTGAAATGTCAGGGCGCTACGATATAAAGGATTTCGACGGGACAAGGCTACGTGAACACATAGAGGCGGATAGGAACTTGCTCAAACACATATTTGATGATTTGGTGGAGCCGATTACGCCTGAGAAGGATGCCAAGCTGCAAAGACTCCTCTCCAGGATGAAGCAGGAGCCATTAGATAATGGTAAATGCCTGGTCTTCACCCAGTATGCCGATACAGCCAAATATCTCTACGATAATCTCAACCCTGAAGGAAAGAAGCCTGATATTGAGGTCATCTATGGTGCAGATAAGAGCAAGTCTCGGATGGCAAGTCGATTTGCTCCTAAAGCCAATCCTGAATTTAGCCCCCAGAGGGGTGAGAGCGAGGTTCGTATTCTTGTCTCTACAGATGTGCTCTCTGAAGGACTTAATCTCCAGGATTGTGACAAGGTTATCAACTATGACCTGCATTGGAATCCGGTTAAGCTGATACAGCGTATCGGCCGTATTGACAGGATAGGCTCTGAGAACGATGTAGTGTGGGCATTCAACTTTCTCCCTGAGACCGAGCTCGATAGGGGCCTGGGCATTAAAAATGTTCTACAGAGGCGCATTCAGGAAATCCACGATACAATCGGTGAGGATGCAGCTATCCTTGATGATAGTG
>CAZQDF010000006.1:0-19329 GCA_964592065.1 uncultured Dehalococcoidales bacterium
CCAACAAAGTCTGCAGCATAAAACCTGGCGTGAAACGTGGTGGCAAGACCAATAATGAAATGATGAGACTTCCTACAAAAACGGCCAGGCCTGAATGAACCTTTAGCCTCAGGAGGATTAGAATCCCAGCGATGGATGCCAGCAAAGCTAGAGAAGGGTTTAGCATTTCAACACAACCTTGTGTGAATCTAGATAGTGCATGCTAGTGCGTGGGCAATGCATCTGTGTTTCAAATCTTAGCTCTGTGAACATCTATCTGCTGTAACACAATAACGATAACCGAGCATGTTTGGACCTGGCTGGCCGTTAAGCGGTAACCAATTCAGATGTAGTGACCAGGTTGATGCCAGATTATAAACTGTTGCATTTTCAATGGCAAAGGGCTGGGGACAGGGATAGAGGCTTGCTCGCCACCTCCGGTCGCTATGCCGAGGAGTGCTAACTCGATTTCCCTTGAAGGCAGGTAAGGCTTGTCTTGAGCAAAGCGAAGGAACTAACGTGGAGGTGAAACCGGGGTTGGATTTTGCCAAGATGGCTATCGCAAAAATATAGCTGTTATCGCGGGGCTTTCCCCTTTGCCATTGTGAGGCGTAGTTGAAGTAATCTCAAAAAGTGGCAAGCTCCTTGTTTAGGCTATTCCAGCGTGTATAGGCAACATACTATAGTGTTCTAGTCAATGTCTCCGGCAAATTCTTTACTTGCCTCGGTATCACATCGGTGGGCAGACCCTATCCTCGTTTTTCCTGGCTCCCAAAGTAGCGATCGGCGTCTTCCTGCCCACCTGATGTATTATTACCTTCTAGCTAACTACTGGCAGTAATTCCAGTTCTGGCATTGATTCTATTTCTCGTTGTGGAACTTGATAAAAGGTCTGGTTCTTAAGCAGCGCAAAGGCCAGGCGTAATAGCCTATTGAGTGCTGCTCCTGCAACCTCTCTACCATTGAGAGAATTAGCATGTGCTGGGCGTGCCCGAAGCTCTTTTGCCCAAGCACGAGAATCAGAGTTAAATCGCAGCATAGGGATAATGGCAGTCCAGGCACAATAACGTAGCCCTGGGCAACCTTTCTTATTTATTGTAGCCTGGAGCCATCACTATTTCTTATTCCATATACTAAATAGCGAATTGTTTAATTGAAATGGCGAATCTGCGAGTTCGTAGATTTGTGTTTCACCTTTGGTGAGTGTTGATGTACGCCTTCTTGCCCTTGTGAACCTTTGTGCCAACAATTACAATAGGCATAGATCTGCAGGATGGAAGGGAAAGAGGATAGTGCTACCAGGGTCATTGCGCAAAGCTAGTAAAATCCCCCCAAATATGTGCCGATGGTGAGATATGGATAGGGTATCTTGGTGGATTGCAAGCAAGAAAGCCTCGCTTTGGTAAATACTGGCGGTCCCCACATGTGGTAGGCGTATCAAGGTCAACTCTGCGAGCGTGAAAACCACTGGCTTAGGGAAAGGGCAATTGGTATTTCATTCCAAGTTCTCCAAGTGCCGTATTCCGCAATGCCTTCAGATATGGCCTCAGGGTGTCCCTTTGTTCCGGGGAGAGGCTAGACAGGATGCTGCGAGCGGCCTTTGCGTTCTTTGACCGTTGGTAAGCTTCCTCACCTTTCTCCGTGATTACCACTCTTATCATGTTCTTTCTTTCCATGTCCTTGACTCTTCTCACTAGGCCCTGCTTCTCCATGCGCTCCAGCAGCCCGGACACTGTATGAGGTTTCCTAAACAGCCAGCGCGATATCTCAGCAGGAGTTGCTGGCCCGCCAATGGTTTTGACGATGAATAGGACCGTAGCCTGCATCATTGAAATGCCAAATTCCCTCACTTCCTTCTCCCTGACCCTGACCATTGCGTCACAGGCCTGCTGCAATAGCACCCAGAGTTCGTACTCCCGGTCGACAGGTGCATTAGTTTCCATTGTCACTCCTATAGCGGATTTGCATTTCCATAGATTACCACAGTTGGATCAATTTGACTATCCTAGCGGCTGATTTTAGTCAAGGTTCTTTGCCCCGGTATGCGACTAACGCCACACATAGCCATCTATTTGCGAGCTTGGTAAGGAACAAGCTGATGTCCTTGCGGCTCAAATACGACGACACTTATGATCGCCCTTTTTACCTCGAAATCCGTGTATTGAGGGCCAAAGTGCGTCCAGGTGTTGGCTTTGATTTGCCCGGAGATGCTACCTTAAGTCTTGACAAGCCGTAACCCGGGGAATACTATGGTCATAGCTGATGTTTGTATGAGAACAACGTAGGCGAAACCAGTGATAAGGAGGTGAATGATAATGTAGATGTGGTGGCTAGTTAGTTGAGATTATTAAGAAGGAAGGAGGATTTAGATGAAAAGGAAAGGAATAATAGGATTCCTAGTCAGTACGCTCCTAGTTCTAGCGTTGGTGATAGCTTGCGCCCCAGCAGCAGCACCAACGACACCAACGACACCAACAACGCCAACAACGCCAACAACGCCAACAGAACCAGTAGCAGCCCCGATAACAATCAACTTCGCAACGGTGGGTCCTGCCGACGAGGAGAATTTTCTTTGGGGGTTCAACTACATGAAAGATGCCATCGAGAAGGCCACCTACGGCAGAGCTCAGGTCATCGGACATCACGGTGGCACTTTGCTGGAAACGAAGGACCTGATGAGAGGAACGGCAGAAGGAATGGCTGATGTTGCCTGGGCTTTTCCCACAATAGAGCCGGGCGTGTACCCGTTGCAGGAGCTCTTTACTTTGCCTGGCGTGCTTCAAACTCAAGCACAATCTGTTCCTGTACTGATACAGCTTCACGCAAAATACCCGCAGTTTGAGGAGGAGTTTGGTCCCAACATAAAATTGCTATCTAACATGGGCCTAATGACTTCTGACATCCACTCAACCACGCCAATCCGCTCACTTGCTGACATGCAAGGGAAAACGTTTGTTGCCCAAAATGAGATCACAGTAAGGGCACTGAAATTGATAGGCGTTGACTCAAGCGTGATGGCGGCTCCAGATGTTTACGTGGCGGCGGAAAGGGGAGTAGTAGACGGTATTGTTACTGCCTGGGGATGGATCGAGAGCATGAGGCTTTACGAGGTGCTTCCCTACCATACCGAACTTAACATCTGCCCAATGCCTTTCGCTCTTGTTATGAATCGAGCGACGTTCGAGAAATTCACACCCGAGGAACAGAGTAATCTTGAGCTGATCTGGTATCGGTTAGCCCATGCTCAGATGAACAAAAATATCCTAGATAGGATCAGGCAAAATGAGACTTACCTTGCCGATCAGCCAATGTACGTTCTTCCGGCTGAAGATTATGAGTTCATAAAAGAGTCCGTGATGCCAATGTTAGACGAGTGGGCTGAGGCTAGGGAAGCCGAAGGTCTTCCCGGAAAGGCTATACTTGCGGATACCCTACTGTGGGCAGATGCATTTGCTAATAATTAAATTAGTAAAAGGCGGCGGCGGATGCTTTTAGGAAAGCCCCCTTTTTCTAAAAGGGGGGGTTTTCCAGATAATTAGGGTGGTTTTCAAGGAGAGCTGATTATGTGGCCATCTAAGGCAAGCAATGAGCTAAGAAGGTATCTAGACCCAGTAACTAAAGGGTATCTATACATTGGAATGGCGACGGGGCTGGTCATCTTAGTCCTAACCGTAGCCAATGTGTTTAGCCGCAAGGCAATGCATATAGCAGTGCCAGGCGCCCTAGAAATGGTCGAACTGGCCATGTATGCGGTAGTGTTTTGCACTTTAGCTTACACCGAGTTGAGGAAAGGACATGTTAGGGTAACTATCCTAATTGATAAGTTTTCACCGACGGCGCAAGATGCCATCCTTATGGGCACTGAAGTGGTGACTTTAGCTATCACCTCCATAATAGGCTGGCAGGTAATCATAGAAACACAACGCATGCTTCTTGAGGGAGCCATCACTGGCCTTCTGGGCATACCGCGGTGGCCGCTCGTAGCGCTAGTCAGCTCGGCTTTCATATTATTCGGGCTATCTATTCTAGTTAACATCTTAGAACATTTAGGCAAAATAGTGGCTCGTGGAACTAGAAACTATATGTGGCTGGTCCCCGGCATCGTGGTAAGTGCCGCCCTATTGGCGACATCATTCTGGCCAGAGGCATTACTACCTGCTGGAATTGGTAAAATGACCTTCGGGGGTTTGGCTTTATTAGTTTTGTTTGCCTTGCTCTTTCTAGGAACACCCGTTGCCATCTGTATGGGTGCGGCAACACTTTGGGGCTTTGCCTATCTGGGTTCTGTAAGCGGAGCTCTGACTGTGATTTCAAGGATTCCCCTGAGTTCCGCCAGTACTTATATCTGGAGCGTGGTGCCGATGTTCGTCTTGATGGGAATAGTCGTTGCCAAAATAGGCGTTGCAGAGGAATTATATAATTCGTTCTATAAATTGCTTGGCGGACTTCGCGGTGGTTTGGCGGCAGCTACGACCGGCGCCAGTGCTGCGTTTGCTGCTATGGTTGGGGATAGCTTGACCAGCGTGATGGCCATGAGTCGAATAGCCTTGCCCGCAATGCTAACTCGCAAATATGATGAGGGCCTGGCTACTGGTTCCATTGCTTCTGGAGGTACCATAGGCATATTGATACCGCCTAGTCTCGGCTTCATTATTTATGGGATTATGGCTGAAGAATCCATAGGCAAGCTTTTTATGGCTGGTATCCTTCCAGGTATCCTATTGGCAGTGCTTGTAATAGTTATGACACTGATCCGCGCCAAGAGGAATCCGGCTTTGGGACCTGCTGGCGGTTCGACTACTCTTAGAGAGAAGGTGGTGGCGCTGAAAGGCCTGTGGTCGACTGTAGTTTTATTCGGCTTGGTTATGGGAGGCCTTTATAGTGGGTTTTTTACGCCTACAGAAGCTGGAGCTGTCGGGGCTTTCGCCGCCATAATTATGGGTTTGTCCTTTAGGAAGCACCGGCTGTCGTGGAGGATGTTTCTCGATTCTATGGAAGATACAATGGGCCTGCTTTCCAGGATGTTTATCATCTTCTTTTTCGCTGTCGCGTTTGCCAGGCTCATTGCTATAAGTGGTATAGCTACTGGTCTCAGTGAGGCTGTCCGGGTATTCGGTGGCGGAAGCCAATTAATCACGTTAGCGCTTATTCTGTTGCTATACCTCGGCCTGGGTTGCGTTATGAACGCGCTGCCTGTGCTAATAATGACGTTGCCTGTGATACTCCCGGTGGCGAGAGCTATGGGATTTGACTTCATATGGCTCGGAGTACTACTTGTAGTAATGGCTGAGGTAGGGATGATGACACCTCCTATAGGTATGAATGTGTATGCCATGTCCAGTACTTGTGACGTGCCTATGGCTACCATATTCAAGGGAGTGGTACCGTATTGGACTACTAAACTTGTTGGCCTGGTTATCCTAGTATTTCTGCCCCAAATTTCTTTGTTCCTGCCCAGTCTAATGTAGTAAGGCAAAAATAAAACAAGAGTATAAGGAGGTGCAACACTGAAATGTGAAGTTCTGATGAGGTAGTAAAGATAAACCCTTTAAAATATATCAAATATATCAAGGGAGGTGTAAAATGAATATTGCCCAGACAGCACTCTGGGGAGTTACCTATTACAACCCGTTGAAGAGCAGCGGCGGTTACACTCTGTTTTCCCCTATTGGCATATCTTACACTAGCGGCAAGGGGGAAGCATGGCTGATTGACATGGAGGGTCACATTGTAAATCGCTGGCAATTTCCCTACCAGTGCGGATTATATGGCTATCTCCTCCCCAATGGCCATATAGTCTATGCCGCGCAGTCCGAAAATGTACACCAGAAGTATTCGTTGCCATTTAGCTTCACGGGATTTGGCACTGAAATCATAGAGCAAGATTGGGATGGGAATGTAGTTAGGACGGTACCGATTCCGCGAGGAAGCCACGACTTCATGATTATGCCTAATGGAAACGTTATGTACATATGCTATGGCGACGAGAAAGGCATTTTGCCTGATGAACTGGCAGCAAAGTGGAAGGGTGGGATACCAGCAGAGGGTAAGGAAAAACTATATGGCGATAACATCTACGAGGTTGATGAGGATGGTAAAATCGTATGGGAGTGGATCTCATATGAGCACATGGATCCTGAGATAGATGCTATGTGTCCGTTGGAAGACCGTCAGCAGTGGCACATGAACACGCTTTTCCGCTGTCGGGATGGAAATATCTTGGTAAGCCCCCGTCACCTGAATGAATTTTTCAAAATGGAGTACCCCAGCGGAAAGATAATAGCCAGGTATGGAAGGGGTAAGATTTTCCATCAGCATGATTGTAAGGAGCTTGATAACGGAAACTTTCTTGTCTTCGATAATGGGTCACACCGCCACAACTATGGGGCACCCTATTCTCGAGTGGTCGAAATCGACCCGAATACGGATGAGGAGGTGTGGGAATACAAGGCGGAGGTGCCGTCTGATTTTTACTCCTCGCTCATGGCTGGCGCTAACCGGATGCCCAATGGTAACACTGTCATATGCGATTCCTGCAGCAACTCTAGAATCTTTGAGGTGACATATGAGGGTGAACTGGTGTGGGAGTATATCGTCCCGTTGCGAGTAAAACAGATGGAAATATCAGTAGATAACTTTAACTTGATATTTCGTGCTCCTCGCTACCCCAGCGACTACCCTGGGTTTAAAGGAAAGGATTTAGACCCGGCTAGATTTCCATGGGAGAACCAGATGTATGGGCCGGCAGCCTTTAAGAAGAGCTTTGTGCCGCGTATCTTTTAGTTATGGGGTCGCTTTACGTAGAACTTTGTATTAAGTTAGAAAGGAGGAAAGTTTAATGAGTGTCGCGTTTAATAGCATTAAGGGTTTGACTTTCTATGACATAACCAGGGCATACGTGGGCGTCACCATGCTGATCCCGGTAGATGGTGAGGAGGTGTGGTTGATTGATATGCTGGGTAATACTGTGCACAGCTGGAAGACGCGCCATAAGCCAATTTATGGAAACTTGCTACCCAATGGGAACCTGCTTTATATGGGCCAGGTTGATAACGGCCCACTTGTTGATCTTGAAGGTGCTGGGGGTAGCCTCCAGGAAGTCGATTGGGACGGCAATGTAGTATGGGAGTACAACGAGCCCTATTTGCATCATGCCTTCGACCGGACAGAAAAAGGCAATACTCTGGTGCTCAGGTGGCTGGAGGTGCCTAAGGAGATTGCGGCAAGGGTTAAAGGTGGTGATGCTGGAACTGAGAGGGAAGGAGTTATGTGGGGTGATGCCATTCAAGAAATCACGCCCAAAGGAACAATAGCTTGGGAGTGGATTGGCCATGAGCATCTTGACCCGGATGTTGACATAGCCTGCCCCATATGTCCCCGCTGTGGATGGACTCATGCCAACGCTGTGACCGAACTTCCTGATGGCGATATCCTGGTGAGCTTCATGCAGACTAATGTGATAGCCATTATCGATAAGAGGACTGGCGATGTTAAGTGGCGATATGGAGGGCCAGCAGGAGAATTGGCGCATCAACATTCTCCGACCGTGTTGGATAACGGTAACTTCCTGATATTCGATAATGGCCTTCACCCGAGGGGTTTGGCTAAGGGTTTCTCTCGAATTCTAGAAGTTAACCCCAGCAGTGGCAAAATAGTCTGGGGTTTTGGGGGAAACTGGCCAGAGCCGAAGGAGCTTTTCTACTCTCCCACGATGGGAAGCTGCCAGAGACTATCCAATGGGAACACGTTTGTCTGCGAGTCAACCACAGGCAGGCTTTTTGAGATGTCGATGAAGGGTGATTTGGTCTGGGAATACGTGAACAATTTACCTTCGTATGAGACATCATTGGCCAGATCAAAATCGTGTCCCGTCTTCTGTGCTTTCCGTTACGGGATGGATTACTCTGGGTTAAAGAGGCCTGTGACAAGATATGAGAGGCGACGAGAACCGAGACCAGGAACAACTGAAGAAGAGGGAGGGGTAAAGGAGGCAGCAGTAGTCTCCCGCCTTGAGCGTTTGGGCTATTAGGATGGTAAGCGTTGCTGGCTGAAAGGCATGGGCTAGAAGGTAAATAAAAATATAAAAAAAGGGATGCAATGCGATGAAAAATGTTATATTGCTCACAATAGATGCATTAAGAAAGGATGCTCTGGGGTGCTATGGTAATAAAAAGAGACTAAGTCCATTCATAGACTCGCTACAGGATAAATGCATCAAATTTACCAAAGGGCAAGCCAGCGGGCCGTATACGCAAGCTTCATTTCCTGGGCTACTTACCTCCTCTTATTTTCTAGAGTACGGTCAGCCAAAAGGCCTTTCACCCCGAAGAACATTGATTTCTGAGCCTCTTTCTAAAGCTGGAATTGTGACTGCCGCATTCCATTCCAACCCATATATCAGTGGTTTCCTCGGATGGAACCGCAGTTGGGATGTTTTTTATGACTCCATGGAGGAAGAGGTTGGCGATAAGATCCCATATGTAACAGGTAATGTGATTAACAGTAAACTGACTGAGTGGTTATCCTCATACACTAAGGAAGAAGCCTACAAGCCATTTTTCCTGTGGTTCCATTACATGGATGTCCATGAACCATATATACCGGAAAGAAAATATATAGATATGGTAGACCCTTCGCTTACTATCAGCGAAGATGAGGCGTACAGCCTCTTTAAGGATACCCTGTTAAAGCGGGACGTTTCTGATGTTAATAAAGTAGAGTTGTTGAAGAAACTTTACGAAATACATGTCAGAGAGGTAGATACCTACACTGAGGAAATCTTTGCTTCCATGGAGAAGCTCGGGGTCTTGAAGGATTCAGCAGTGATTATAACCAATGACCATGGTGACGAGTTCAACGAACATGGAGGACTTTCCCATGATGATAAGATGTATTCCGAGCTTATAGATATACCACTGTTGATATATGGTGCTGGCACTACTGGTGTTTGTGACACACTAGTCAGCAATGTAGACATACCACCGACCATAGTGCATCTTTTCGGGCTTGAGTCGGTGGAAGAATTTAAGGGCCATTCGCTCTTGCCCATTGAGAATTACTCTAGCAAGGGATGTTTTGGAGAAGCTATCGACCAGAGAAGCAAGCGAGGCGGGGATATCGAAAAAGATAGTTACTTTTATCGAGAAGAAGATTTTAAGATAATGTATCGCGCAAATGTTGACAGGTGGGAAATGTATGACCTCAAGGAAGACCCCCAGGAATTGAATAATATAATTGACCTATCACCTGCGGCAGAAAATCTAAAAGGTAAATTGAAACCCAGAGTGCGAAGATGGCTCAGTCAGTAAAAAATAAAAAGAAGGAGGAATAAAAATGACCGAGCAAGACAAAGCGAAGAGGTGTAAGGAGTTAGTCGAGAAATCAAAGGAGGTAATCCGCGAAGCATTTAAACAGTTTGACCCTGCCGATACGGCTATTACGTGGACAGGTGGGAAAGACAGCACCACAAACCTCTGGCTGGTTCGCCAGGTATGTGTGGAGGACAATATTGACCTTCCTAAGGTTATGACTATCGATGAAGGTGATGCGTTTCCGGAGATTACAGATTTCTTAATAAGCACGTCAATAAAGTGGAACATCGACCTTAGGTGGCGTTGCAATTTTGATGTGCTTAAATGTGCTCAAAGCCATTTAGGCAATATCGTTGAGGTGAAGGACTTAAATGAACGGAATCGGGCTGAGCTAAAACGGATTGCTTTTGAAGGTGATTCATTCACATTTGAAGCAGAATCTCAGGCGGGCAATCACTTGATGAAAACAGTTATGTTCAATCAATTCGTTGAGGAGAATAATACAAAAGCTATGTTTATGGCTCTTCGACGAGACGAGCAGGCAGCAAGGAAAGGTGATGAGTACTTTACCCAAAAAGAAGGTGGCTATCTAATACCTGAGCACACCAGGATATCCCCGATTTTGCATTTCACAGAAAGAGACATATGGGATACCACCAAGTTATACAACATTCCCTACTGCCCACTTTATGAGATAGGCTACCGTTCCTTGGGAGCAAGAACTACCAGCAACCCAGGAGAAGTAGGCGTGCCCGCCTGGGAACAGGACATTGAGAACGTACCTGAAAGAGCCGGCAGAAGGCAGGATAAGGAACAATCAATGGAAAGGATGCGGAAGCTAGGATACATGTAACTAACTGCTAATGCCAATATAGCTAATTGAGCACTTTTAATGGGCCTAAGTTTTGTTGAAGATTTGGCCCAATAGGGTGTAAAGGTACATGTGTGATGGATATACAAGGTCGGATGGTTTATCACTGGGCAATGCCTGACTAACCAAGGTGCTATGAAGGGTGTGACCAAGTGGCCAGTTTATTTACGGATGTAAAATCGATGCTGAAAAAGCAAGGCAGACGGTGCCCCCAAGCTCTCAAGGTGAGAGAGCCAATAAGAGAAATAGACTGGAATAACAATTTGATAGGGGAATATGAGGATCCGTTTTTGCACCATGACTTTTGATGCATGGAAAATAGGAACACCGTGATCCTCAAATATGTATAGGTGCCTCGTGAAATTATAGCCAGAACCAAAGGTGGCACTTCTAAAACCAAGGACGATGGCAAAATGTGGTGTGCTGCTTTTTAATGAAGCGACCCCACCATTCAGGTGCGGATTTCTGAAGTGACCAGAGAAAGGTGAGACGGTTGGGGAATACGTTAGCCCATTTTATGGGGAAATAGAATTTGGCATGGGCAACTGGATATTTGAAGCCTAGCGCTATGGACCTAACTATGAGGGTCTGGCGGGCAAAACACTCTTTGTAGAGGAGCTAAGTTCTTGGCATGCGATTCATAGCTCAAGTGCTTTCTAGTGATTACTAAAGATATAGAGGCAGGGAATATCCTGGCGCCCAAGAATGTAAAGGAGGCAGACAGTACCAGATGAAATATATAGGGTATGGTAATAATGAGATTGTTGAAAGAGTAATAACTTCACCCTCAGAGGCAAAGGAGCGCATTAAAGGGTTAAAACAAGTAACCATTACCGGGCGAATTGCCAGAGAGTGTATTAACATCGCCTATGGATTTTTTACTCCATTAGAGGGCTTTATGGACAAAGCAAACATAGAGGCAGTGTGTGGAAGAATGACATTGCCAAATAGCACACTCTGGTCTATGCCAATCGTATTTGATATTACGCATGAAGAAATCAGCCAGAAGCAAATTAAACAAGGAGACGCCATCCTTCTTGTTTTCCAGGATAGGCCTCTAGCTACCCTAGAGGTGGAGAGTATCTTTGATTTTGACAAGACAAAGATGGCGCAGGCTGTGCTGGGCACAACTGATATAAAGCATCCTGGCGTAGTGATGTTCAATAAACTGAAAGACACGTTCATCGGTGGAAAAGTTACCTTGGTGAATGTCCCTAAGTTTAATCCACCGTTTGATGAGTTCTGGTATACGCCCAAGCAGTTCAGAGAAAGGTTTACCGAGAAGGGATGGGAGCGAATAGTAGCACACCAAACCAGGAATGTGCCTCATAGCGGTCACGAATGGCTAATGAAAGGAGCCTGGTTTTCTGCCAATGGGGATCTTCCGGTAGAAAAACTACGAACAGGTATACTGGTAAGCTGTATAATCGGGCCGAAACGGGTAGGAGATTATATAGATGAGGCCATTGTTTTGGGTCAGCAGAGATTACACGAAGCAGGATATTTTAGAGACGATATACACATGGTTTCTATTGCTTTATGGGATATGCGCTATGCCGGGCCAAAGGAGGCTATCTTCCATGCCATCTTGAGAGAGAACTTAGGCTGTACACATCATATGTTTGGTAGAGATCACGCTGGCGTGGGCAGTTACTATGACCCATACGATGCCCATAGGATATTTGACCAGATCCCTGAAGATAGTCTAAAAATCAAACCAGTGCGTGTCTTAGAATGGTGGTATTGTCCAATATGTGGGGAGGTAACCTACTCCGGGTTGTGTGGGCATAGCCAGGAAAAGCAAGGATTTAGCGGCACTATGATTAGGAGCATGGTACAAGATAGAGTTAAACCCACCAAACTTATCTTCAGACCAGAGGTGTTTGATGAATTGATGGAAGCTGCTGACAAGTACGGTTTTGGTTCGCCTTTTTGCACCGAGGAATATCTAAACAAGAGGCAGCCAGTATTTAGACTACGAATGCTATGAAGGTAAGTGAGCAACAAAAATCTCTAATGAAATTTGAGGAGGTCAAGAATGGCTGAAACATGTTCCATTAATCTGTGGGTTAACGAGGAGAGATATGACAAGCTAAACGAGGTTGGCTTGGCATATGTGACTAAGGATGTGTTAGCCGGAATGAAAGTGCTTCCATTGCAATGCACCGCAGAACAGAAGGATAAGATTCTAAAGCTCTATCCAATGGCTAAGTATGATTCTGCCACCACCAAAAGTATTGAGCTGCTTCCAGCAGAGGCCAAGGATAAAATGTTTAACCTGGTCATCAAGAAAAGGAGTTTAGACATTATAGAAGAATTTCTGCAAAGTATGAGCTAAGCGTAGCTGCTTTTAGCTCATTTTCCGAAGCTGAGTTTCTGTTAGTATTTTTGTAGCCTTAACCAAGCATGAAAAAACCAAGATGAATATAGCCAAATCTAGAATTTCTTATCAGAGTAGCAAAATAAGAACACAAGCTATTCAATGCCATCCAGAGGGTAACTTGACGCATCCAAGGATACTTACTCCCCATGGCATGGAAGGATTTCAAGCTCATCATGAGTCCTTCAGCGAAGAAATAGCCAAGGAAGGGCATGTTATTTTCACTCCTCAATAGTTTAGGACTAAAGCGGAAGGGAAAAGCCCGGCGAAGCGCAGCTCAGTGATATCTCAGATATGGTAGAGCATTTACAATCATTGCAGTATGTGGATAAAACTTGAATTGGGCTGCTGGGGTTTTCCTTAGAAGCTGCTTTAGCAATGATAATGGCTCCTTATGATAGGGACATAAGAGTAGTGGTATTGTATTATGCGCCGAGCGATTTGCCCCAAATCAGACAATTTTTTAGAAAAATCAAACCGGAGCACCGCTTTATCCACAGTATCGCCTGCCCTTTGTTGATTATTCAAGGTGATAGCGACCACTTTATTCCAATAGAACCCACTCATAAGCTATGCCAGCATTTGAAACAGTATAATAAATTCTGTGAATTAAAGATTTATCCTAATGTGGACCACGCCTTCAATTGGCCTGACCGAAGGGAATATAATGCTGAACTTAGCGAAAAAGCTAGAGAAGATGCAATAAGCTTCCTGGATAAATATCTAAAATCAGAAAGCCATTGCTGAGGCTTCCATTCACACATTATGAAGGATAAAAGAATGGCGAATACGAAGAAGTCACTTAAAAAATCTCCATGGATTGAGTTAACTGTGATGTTCGCCGTGCTTATAATGTCATATATAGCTATGATACTGATCTCAAGAGGATCAGCCACACCCCCTGGGGGTATGGCGCTAACCAATATAACTGGATTGCTCTTCGGATTCTTTCTGCTGGGCTTTGCCATTGCTACAATCGCTGTCCTTGCTGGAATTGGAGGTGGGGTTATATTCACCCCAATTATGCTGGCCTTCACTCCAGTTGACAGTTTAATAATTAGGGCAACCGGTCTCACCGTAGCCATGTTCAGCGGGTTGATAGCAACAGGACCATTCATGAAAAGCGGAGTGGGCAACCTTAAAGTTGCCATTTTTTGCTGTTGTGGTTATGGAATAGGTGGTTTTATCGGAGCTCAAGGGGCACTATTGGTAGCTAGCCGAATGGGAGCAAGTGGCGAGGGAATCATCAGAATAATGCTTGGTGGCATTATTCTAGCAGTTGCCATCTATTTTCTGAAAGGAGGGGTGAAAAGGGAATGGTCTGAAGTGAAAAAGGTAGACCACTTTAGTCAATGGCTAGGATTGACACAGTCCTACTATGAACCATCTCTGGGAAAGGTTGTTAGCTATCGCCTAACTAGAGCGGCAGTGGGAGTTCTGACTATGGTGGGGGTTGGCGCGATTTCTGGTTTCTTTGGTTTGGGGGGAGGGTGGGCAATAGTCCCAGTAATGAGCCTGGTAATGCTAGTCCCACTTAAGGTAGCAGCCGCCACTAGCGGAGTCCTAATCGGTATGGGCACTAGTATCACAATATGGCCTTATCTACTTTCCGGAGCCATAATCCCATTATTTGTAGCTCCCTGGTTAGTCGGGCATGTTATGGGAGGAATAATAGGAGCACATCTTTTAATTCGAGTCAGAGCCAGATCCATAAGATACATATTGATTGGTGTAATGCTTTTTTCAAGCTTCGGCTTAGCAGTCAAAGGGTTGAACAAACTAGGATGCATATCAGATGTTCCTAGGGCAACATATATAATAGTATTATTGATCATCATGGCATTGGTTAGTCTGGCTATAATAGGTAAATTCCCCAAACTTCGCGGCGGGAGATAAGACTTATGGAAGAAAATAAAATTTCTTATACTCAATCAGTTCCACAGCGTGTCTATGGAAGCTGCATTTATTGGCTTTCCATTGCAGCAGCACTGATCTACACAATAGGGCTACTGATAGTTATAGCGTTTCAGGATAGAAATATCATGGACCCTCACTATGTTTTTTACGCAATCTGGGAAGGAAAAACAGCAGCTGCTATATGGCAAGAGATAGGAGGAGGGGAATTCCCGGGGGCGCATTTCTGGCTGCATAATTTAGCTAGTGGTGATGGATTTATCCAGTTTGGACTAGTGTTAGGCCTTTTCTGTGCTTGTGCAGCACTGCTGGGTACAGCTATAGCCTTTCTCTGGCAGAAACCTAGATCGCGCGGATGGGCAACAGTCTCACTTTGTATTGCTCTAGTAATTATCCTCTCGGCACTGGGTATATATTATACTTAAAAACTGGCTGCGATTTATTACGTCGAGCCTTTGAAGCACTATAAGCAATCTGCGAGTCTTAAGCCGATGTGCCGCCCAGTGATGGTTGATAGCATAATATCTTGTCTAATATCCAAGCTGGCCTGCCTCCCCAAAAAGGGTCACCTTGAATGCGAGGCTCCTGTAGAATAAAAACAGAGGGCAATGAGGAGCGTCAAAGCCGGTAAGCCACATATCACGGACAATAACCAATCTCATCAGGTCTAAGGGGTCTTTCATTCGTTTTTTGATAGCCTCACGGCGAAGGTTGTTACGAATATGAGGCTGAAAATTTACGGGGTCGCTCGCCGAGCCAGTCATAATTATTTTGATAGCATCTTTATCATCATCTTGATGGTGCCGGGTGGGACCGAGCTTAATGATGGCGTCATAGAGGTCTACGCAGATACGACGGCTGCATCCTACAAAGGAAGGACGGGGTATCTGACCCCTTCCTATTCTTTCCCACCAAGAGCAAGAACTACACTTGAGAAAATGTTCGGGTTTTCCTCTACTCGAGGGGCTATTTTGGCTCAAAGTCGTGAGCCAACAATCGGGCGCTTTGCTTAACCATAACCGATATGGATTTCAGCGGGGTTCGGCTTACTCTCCTTGATATGTCACGAGCTGCTACTCTTAATTTTATACCCGTTGTCGCAGATGCTACAATTACACCTGCGACGGCGGATTAGACGGACCCCGGTTTGCTTATGTGTTGATTAAATGAAATGCCCGAGTTCATCCGCATAAGCAATCAACAATAGCAGGTGTTGGATATGGCATTTAAAGTGGCTTTCCTTGCGTATGCCCCTGATGCAGAGCCGGAGAAACACAAGTGCGTAATTGAAACGTCCCAATACAAACTCTTTGTAGTGGTGGTCAACGATCAACGGCAAGCAGTCAAAGTGTGCCAAAGACTTGCCAAGCTTGAATATGGTATCATCCAATCACAGGGTTATGCCGGGAGATTTTATGGATAACGACATGGCACCGGAGCTTTATACCATATGGGCTGAAGCTAAAGGCCATATTGAACGGGGCAATTACGACAAGGCCATCGAAATATACAGGTATGTTCTGATAAGGTATGGAGACGACGAAATTGCCGCTGAGTATGCAAATGCCTATCTTGGCGACATTTTCCTTACACTCAAACAGCTTGATGTGGCAGAGAATCATATCAAGAAGGCAATCGGCTATAAGCCGGAGAATCCTGCTTACCACTACCTGCTCGGATTCACCTATTCCATAAAGCGCCAATGGGAAATGGCCATTCAGGAGTTTGAGATAGCTGTTGATAAGGAACCGAATAATGATGAATATGTACGTGGATTAGGATGGGCGATATACAGTAATGGAGATAAAGTAAGAGGCTTAGCATACCTCCATAAGGCAATTGAGCTTGCGCCAACTAATGTGAGGGTCCTGACCGATCTGGCAGTTGCTTACCTATCTATGGCTGACATCAGCAAGGCTAAAGAGTTTGCTGGTAGGGTGGTTGGGGTTGAGCCCCAAAATGCACTGGCCCAAGAGGTTCTAAAAACCGTCCGCAGCTTCCAAAAGGGGTCTGAACGTCACCTGGATAAGCCAATGATTGAAGCTAGCAGAAAGAGCCAGGCTGGTTCTAAGTGCACTAGGATTTACCAGTTTAAGGTCTCTCTTAAAGATAGGCCAAACATATGGCGTATCATTGAGATAAGGGAGAACCAGATGTTGTCTAGTCTGCATAAAGCAATCTTCAACGCGTTTGACCGTTTTGATGAGCACTTGTATAGCTTCTTCATGAGTAATAAGCCTTACGATAAAGACAGTGAATATACCTTGCCTGACCCTGATGAGCCTGGAGCAGGCAAATATGCCAATCGTGCGAGGATAGACAGTCTGCATCTGCAACTTGGCCGGAAGTTCCTCTACTTGTTTGACTATGGAGACAAGTGGTGGCACGAAGTTGAATTGATAGGGCTAAGAGATGAGCTTTCCTGGAGAAAATATCCCAGAGTCACCAAAAAGCGCGGTAAGTCACCCTCGCAATATACTGATGAGCGTGAGGAATAAATAGCGCGGATGAATAACATGCTATGTACTAATTCATCGAATTGTGTAATAGAGCGCAAGCTTTGGAGGCGGGTATTCAGCCGTGGAAACATCGGTAGCTTGAGCATTTCTGCCGACCAACCTTAACTCAAGCCAGAGTGTTAAATAGGGCGATTCAGGGTTATGGCAGCTACTCTTGCTCTCAGAGTTTGTTATTGGTTACTTTTTTCTTAATCTGCGGGCTGGGGTTGTGCCACCAACTGCGGTGGTATTAGCTCCCCTGATTTTATAGTCATGCTGGGCGCTATCAATTTGCTCACCTGCATGATTTCCTGCTCGGTATCCTCCAGGTTCCAGGCGCCGGATAGGAGTTCCAGTATGGAAACATCTGCGTCCCTCCCTGGTTTGAGGCTTCCCATCCTGTCCTCAGCGCTGAGGGCTCGTGCTGGATTGGTGGTGGTCATCTGAATTACCTGCTTGAGGTCTAACCCCAGCGCCATGAGTTTAGACATGGTCACTGTCAGGCCATATACAGGGCCGGTAAGCGATGGGGTGGTGAGGTCGCTGCTCACTGTTGTAGGTAAGATACCCTGAGCCATACACTTTCTGGCTATCTCAAAGCTAAAATTAAACCTGCCGCCATGGGCAACATCCAGAACCATCCCCCTCTCCAGAGCCTCTTTTAGCTCAGGTAATACAGTGCCATCGGGGCGCAGTATGCCGCCCAGCTTGGCGGTAAAAATATGGCTCAGTATATCGCCCGACTCCATTAAAGGGAGAATTTCCTGAGTTAACGTTGGCGATATCCGTTTCTCCACATCGCCGATATGTATCATGATAGGTAGGCCGAACTTCCTGGCTGTCTTCTTTGCCATTTCCATCACTTTAACCCCGGCGCTTTCAATGATATTACCCACCAGGCGTAGTTTGACCCCCTTGATTACATCCCGATTAGAGTCGATGGTAGCCGCGGTAGCATCAAGCTCGATCTCCTCCCAACCCCTCAACTCAGGCATGATGCTGAGTCCCTGAGAGCCTAGGTGAAGGAAGCAAAAGACTGTAGTATGAGATGAAGGGATGACATATTTGGGGAATCCGCCGAAGATTGCCTGGCCGGTACTTCCTCCATCTACCACAGTGGTCACTCCTTGCTTTACCCCTGCGGTATCGGGCTCGACACATATATTAATGAGGCCGCCGCAGGCATGGCAGTGCATATCGATAAGGCCCGGGGTGACTATCTTATCTCTGGCATCGATTACCTGCTGGCTTTCTTGCGCTGGGATGTCCTTAGCTACTTTGCTAATCTTGTCCCCGCTGATGGCTATGTCCAGCTTATCATCTATGTTCTGTGATGGGTCTATCACTCTGCCTCCCTTAATCAAAAGGTCATACATAAAAACCTCCCTTGGCAAACTACAATGCAATCTTATTATACTGCGTAAGCCCTCTTTCGTTACAGGGCTGCCCTCTGAGGTTACAGCTAATCCACTACTGGTTTGGCTGACGGTAAGAGATGATTGCACTTTTCAGCGGTTCGGGCAATTGACCGAGGTCTTTCGCAAAATGGCTCCACTTTCGTCGTCGAGCTTTCTTGCGGCGCGACCTGGTCCTTTCGGGTATTAGCGAGAACGTGAGTCGGTTTGCGCACTCGCGGTACGCTTCGATTCCCGAGCCTATTGAATCACAGGCCTCTCCTTTCTCTGCGGCAAGCTTGGTCAGCAAATGAACTAGAGCCAGGCTGTTGCATAAAGAATGAATTGGCGAGGGGCAAATGTTGGGTGTGTGACCGTGAAAACCACCAGCCTAGGGAAAGGGCAATCGGTATCTTATTCTAAGTTCATCAAGTGCCTTATTGCGCAATGTCTCCAGATATGGCCTGAGGGTGTCCCTTTGTTCCGGGGAGAGGCTAGACAGGATGGTGCGAATGACCTTTAGCTCCCTTGACCCTTGGTAAGCTTCCTCACCTTTCTTCGTGATTTCCACCCTTATAAGGTTCTTTCTTTCCAGGTCCTTGACTCTTCTCACCAGGCCCTGCTTCTCCATGCGCTCCAGTATCCCGGACACTGTGTGAGGCTCTCTAAACAGCCAACGCGATATCTCGGCAGGAGTCGCTGGCCCCTCGATGGCTTTCACGATGAACAGGATCGCAACCTGCATCCTCGAGATGCCGAATTCCCTTAGTTCATTGTCTCTGGCTCTCCTCGTTGCGTCACAAGCCTGCTGTAACAGCATCCAAAGTTCGCAGTCTCGGTCTGTGCTTACATTAGTCTCCATTGTCTCTCCTGTGACGGATTTATAACCGTATAGATTACCACAGACAGGCCGATTTGGCTATCTTGCGAATTGCGTCATAATTATTGTTACCGAAAGTGGTATCGTTGCCTCAAAAAAAGT